>QGUS01000229.1 GCA_003242515.1 Actinomycetota bacterium | reverse complement strand
TGGGTGCGGGGTTCGCCATCGACAACCCCAACAAGACCCACTCCTGCGGCTGCGGCAACTCTTTCAGCTGATCCGACGCCGGACCGGCGGCACCCCGGTCCGGGTGGCCGGACGGGTCCTGCGAGCAGAGCATGCTCGCGGCGAAGGGGAGTGGCTCCGATGTTGCCGGTGCCACGTCCCGGGTACGGGCTACCCACGGCAGTCGGTAGCCTGGGGCCATGCCCAAGAGCATCCCTTCCACGCCGTCCGCTCCCAAGCCGATCGCCCCGTACTCGGTGGCGGCCGAGGCGAACGGACTGGTCTTCATATCCGGTCAGGTGGCCCTCGATCCCGCCACCGGTGAGCGCTCCCCCGACGACGTCGAGGCCCAGGCCCGCAAGGTCATGGACAACATCGGCGTGATCCTCGACGACCTCGGTCTCGGCTACGACGACATCGTGAAGACGACGATCTTCCTCGCCGACATCTCCACCTTCCCCGTGGTCAACGAGGTGTACGGCTCCTACTTCACCGGCGAGCCGCCGGCCCGGTCCACCATCCAGGCCGGCTCCCTCCCCGGTGGCTTCCTGGTCGAGATCGAGGTGGTGGCGGCACGATGAACCCGCAGGAGATCCTTTCGCACTTCGGTATCGGTGAGGTCAACACCGGCGTCTACGCCGGCGGTGAGTGGCTGGAGGCACACGGGACCACCATCGACGTCCCCAACCCGACCACCGGCGAGACGATCGCCCGGGTGACCCTCGCCTCCCGCGAGGACTACGAGAAGGTCGTCGCCAACTCGGTCGAGACCTTCAAGCGCTGGCGCGAGCTGCCGGCCCCCAAGCGCGGCGACTACATCCGCCGGCTCGGCAACGCCCTCCGGGAACACGTCCACGAGCTGGGCGCTCTCGTCAGCCTCGAGATGGGGAAGATCCTCCCCGAGGGCATCGGCGAGGTCCAAGAGATGATCGACATTTGCGACTTCGCCACCGGGCTGTCCCGCCAGCTGTACGGCCTCACGATCGCCTCGGAGCGGCCGCAGCACCGCATGTACGAGCAGTGGCACCCGCTCGGCCCGGTCGGCGTGATCACCGCCTTCAACTTCCCGGTGGCGGTCTGGTCGTGGAACTCGGCGATCGCCGCGGTCTGCGGTGACACCCTGGTCTGGAAGCCGTCGGAGCGGACCCCGCTGACGGCCATCGCCGTCACGAAGATCTGCCAAGAGGTGATGGCGGGCTCCGGCTTCGAGGGCGTGTTCAACCTCGTGGTCGGCGACGGCCCGACCGTCGGCGAGGCCATGACCGCCGACCGCCGTCTCCCGCTGATCTCAGCCACCGGCTCCACCGCCATGGGCAAGAAGGTCGGCCCGGCCGTGGCCTCCCGCCTCGGCCGGACGATCCTCGAGCTGGGCGGCAACAACGCGGTGATCGTCATGGACGACGCCAACCTCGACCTGGTAGTGCGTGCCGTCCTGTTCGCCGCCGTCGGCACCGCCGGCCAGCGCTGCACGACCCTGCGGCGCCTGCTGGTGCACCGTGCTGTCGCCGACAAGCTCGTCTCCCGTCTCGTCGACGCCTACCGGCAGGTCCGCATCGGCGACCCGCTGGAGGAGGGGACGCTCATGGGTCCGCTGGTCAGCCAGCGTGCCGTCGACCAGATGATGGAGGCGCTGGACAAGGCCCGGGAGCAGGGTGCCCATATCGTCTTCGGCGGCAACCGGATCGACCGGCCCGGCTACTTCGTCGAGCCGACGATCGCCATCGTCCCCAAGGACGCCCAGATCACCCAGGAGGAGACCTTCGCCCCGATCCTGTGGGTGATGGAGTTCGACACCCTGGAGGAGGCGATCGAGATCCAGAACGGCGTCCCGCAGGGCCTCTCCTCGGCGATCTTCACCGAGTCGCTGAAGAACGCCGAGCGGTTCCTGAGCGCGGTCGGGTCCGACTGCGGCATCGCCAACGTCAACATCGGCACCTCCGGCGCCGAGATCGGCGGCGCCTTCGGTGGCGAGAAGGACACGGGCGGCGGCCGGGAGGCCGGCTCGGACGCCTGGAAGGCGTACATGCGCCGGCAGACGACCACGATCAACTGGGGCGACGACCTGCCGCTCGCCCAGGGCATCGAGTTCGCCTGACTTGAACGCGATCGACTGGGACCACAAGTACCTGGCGACCCCCGACCGGCTGTGGTCGGCCGAGCCGAACCTGTTCGTCGCAGACCGGCTCGCCCATCACACGCCCGGTCGGGGCGTCGACCTGGGTGCGGGGGAGGGGCGCAACGCCATCTGGCTGGCGCGGAAGGGATGGCAGATGGTCGGCGTCGACTTCTCCCGGGTCGCCATCGAACGGGCGAGCCAGGCGGCCCCCGAAGTGACCTGGCACCTCGCCGACGTCCGTGACTGGGAGCCGGAACGCGAGGTCGACCTGGTGCTGGTCGCCTACCTGCAGCTCGAGCCCGACGAGCTGGAGAAGGTGGTGCGCCGGTCCATCGACTGGCTGGAGCGCGGCGGCGAGCTGTTCATGATCGGACACGACCGCACCAACCTGGTCGACGGGTACGGCGGCCCGTCCGACGAGCGGGTGCTCTGGGACCTGGACCTGATCCGGGAGTGGGTGGCCGACCTGCGGATCGTGGAGGCGCAGCGGGTCCGCCGGCCGGTGGAGACCGACGAGGGCGTCCGCATCGCCCGGGACACGCTGCTCCGGGCCACACGTCCATAAGCCTCATCCATCCCTCCAGGGGTGGTGGCACGCATCACGCGGCCCAGGGTGCGCCCCGTGGAGCGCGGGATGCTCAGTCTCGCTGCGACATGTTGGTGCGCGGGCTGCCTCTCCCTCGTCAGCAGCTGCCGCCTCGCGGGCTGAACCTCTCATGTCTCGGTAAAGCCCCTTCTGACGGCGCCGAGCGTCAAAAGCCGCAAATATGTCATACCCGTCTGTAACCATTCGCCGGGACAGCGGTTGTCATGGATGGCGACCGGTAGCGGTACCTGGAATGGGATAGCGCTGGGCGAGGAGGAGAAGGATGAAGCTCACGGCAGAAGTTCTTGTCGACGCTTGTGGAGATGACAGCCGACACGGGGCGTTGACCATCAGGACGACGCTGGAACCTGTCGAAGCCTAGCCCTAGGGCCTTCGTTGAGCCCCCCGAGGCCTGGATTCACACCCCCGTCGGTCCCCAGGTTGCAACAGGCCTAGCCCTAGGGCCTTCGTTGAGCGCGCAGCCACGAGATCGGCATCCGGGCCGGCTTCAAGGTTGCAACAGGCCTAGCCCTAGGGCCTTCGTTGAGCGAGCATCGACCCGCCGGACAAGGGGGTCCATCGGAGGGTTGCAACAGGCCTAGCCCTAGGGCCTTCGTTGAGCGACGCTCACCTGGAACGGCTTGCCGGCCACGACGACCGAGTTGCAACAGGCCTAGCCCTAGGGCCTTCGTTGAGCGACGGTGATCGCCCTGGTGCTGTTCCGTGAGGAGGGCCATTGCACCAGGTCCAGTCCTAGGGTCTTCCTGAGGGGGCGGATCGCTCA
>QGUS01000228.1 GCA_003242515.1 Actinomycetota bacterium | reverse complement strand
CCCCCCCCGCCGAGGGCCGGGGAGAGACCCTCCGCCAGGGCCGCGGAGCCCCCCTCGACGGCCCCGGAGTGCGGCGTGGGCGGACGCTCCACCTTCAACCCGGTCATCGCCTCGGCGCCGGCGTGGCCGGCGGCGAAGCTCTCGGCCCAGAGGGCGATCAGGTCGGCGCCGATCGCCTCCGCCACGACGCGGGGGTCGGGCCGCCACTTCTCGTCGGTGCGGAGCTGGTCGAGGGCGATGTTCTGCAGCTCCGTGATCGCCTTCTTGGTGCCCCGGAGCGCCCGGTTGGTGATGGGGAGGAGCCGGGCGTCCCGCTCCTCGATCCAGTCGTGCCCGTCGATGCGGACGGGCTCCTGGGTCTCGTCCTCGGCGGGCTCCGCCTCGGCGACGGGCTCGGCCGGGGCCGGCTCCGCCGGCTCCTCGGCCGGGTCGGCCTGATGGGCGGTCGACTTCAGCGCGGCGAACAGCGAGGAGATGTCGTCGTCATCGCGGGTGACCGGAGGCTCCTCGCCGGCCGCGGGCTCCTCCGCGGAGACGGGCTCATCCGGCTCATCGTCGACACCCTCCATGCCGCCTGCGTCGGCGACCTCCTCCCCTGCGGGCTCCTCCGACACCTCCTGACCGGCTGGCTCCTCCAGGGGAGGCTCCCCGACCGCGGAATCGTCCGGGGAAGGCTCTCCGACCGTCTCCGCCACGACGGGCTCCTCCGCCGCAGTCTCCTCCGGCCCGGCAGGTTCTTCCCCGGCGGCCGGCGGCTTGGGGGACGGACGGACGATCACCACCGACTCGTCGAGGTCGTCGGGGACGATGCGCTCGGGCGCCGGGATCCCGGGCACGGCCGGCGACTCGGCGGGCAGCTTCGGGATGCGTGACTCGCCGGGGACCACGCGCACGGTCTCTCCCAGCTCCCATCCGGGGTCCTTGGGCGGCTGCACCACCTTGACGCTGGTGCTCTCCACGGCCGGGGGCTGGGTCGCGGCGGCCTGCAGCTGCTCGCGCTTCGACTCCAGGGACTCCTCGAGCTTGAACAGGGTCGCCCTGACATTCTCCAGCTCCTCGAGCAGCTCGTCGCGGCGCTGCTCCAGGGCCCTCGTCCGCTCCTGGGCGGCGGCCGCCTGCTTGTTGGCCGCCTCGATGATGTCGTCCCGGCGGCGCTCGGCCTCGGCGGTCATCTTCTCCGCGGCCATGGTGGCGTTCCGGATGGTGTCCTCCGCCTCGCGGCGGGCGGCGGAGGTGAGACGGTGGGCCTCCCGCTCGGCCTCGCCCATGACGGTGAGCACGTCGCGCTCGGCCTGCTCCCGCATCCGGCGGGCCTCGGACTCGGCCTGCTCCAGGAGGGCCGTCCCCGCCACCCATGCGTCGCGTCGCAGTGCCTCGGCGTCGGCGAGGGCCTCGCGCCGGGCGGTCTCCGCGTCCTGGAGGGCCTCGCTGCGCCACCTGGCGGCGTCGGCGGCGGCCTTCTCCCGCATGGTCTCGGCCGCCTCGTGGGCGGCCTGGAGGATGGCCGTCACCTCCCGGCCCAAGGTGTCGAACTCCTCGCTCCAGTCCTTGGGGCGGTGCTCCAGCGCCTTCTTGAGCTCGGCGACCTCCCGCTCCAGCTCCTCGAAGCGGTCGGCCACCTCGTGGAGGAACTGCTCCACCTCCACCCGGTCGAGACCGCGCAGCACGGTGCGGAACTGTGCCTGCCGGATATCGGAGGGGGAGATCTCAGGGGGCATCCGTCAGTAGAAGATAACTGCGGCCGCCCTCCTAGCCGGGCCTTTGGTCAGGCGGGAGGCAGTGATTCCAGGAAATCGACGGCTTCCTGGAGGTTGGAGACGGGGACGATCTCGATCCGCTCGCGGGGCGCCTTGAGGGCGTCCTGGTAGTTGGCAACGGGCACGAGGATGTGGCTGGCGCCCGCGGCCTCCGCGGCCACCACCTTCTGCCGCACCCCGCCGATCGCCCCCACGGTCCCGTCGGTCGGGTCGATGGTGCCGGTGCCGGCGATGACGTGGCCCCTCGTGAGGTCGCCCTCCGAGAGCACGTCGATGATCGCGAGGGTGTACATGAGGCCGGCCGAGGGACCCCCGACGTCGCCGGTCCGGATGTCTATCGGGAACGGCGGCTCCGTGATCTGGCCGAGGGTGATGCCGATCATGGGCACGGTCGGGTCGTCCTCACGGCCGACCAGGGTCACCTCGACCTCCACTTCCTGCCCCTCCCGGGAGACCGTGAGACGGATGGTGTCTCCCACCCGGTGCGCCTGGATGACGGGGATCAGGTCGGAGGCCCCGGAGACCGGCTGGCCCTCGACGCCGACGATCGAGTCGCCCCGCTGCAGCACCTGTTCGGCAGGCACCCCCTCGACGATGTCGTCCACGATCAGCTCGACGGGCACCATCTCGTAACCGAGGTAGGCCAGGGCGGCGGAGATGGCCCGGTGGGTGGAGTCGGACATCTGGGCCAGCACCCGGCTCCGGTACTCCTCGTCGGTCTCGTCCGGCGGCCGGATGGCCTCCCGGCGCACCAGCTCGATGGACGGGTCGAAGCCGGCGATCACCGCCTCGATGAGGTTCACCGGCTGCCCGACGACGGTGAGCATGAGGAGGCTCCCGGCCGGGTCGTCCACCACCGGCGCCTCGGCGACGACGTTGTCGAGCGTGTTCTCGATCGGACCCGGCGAGTAGGCGTAGTAGGGCAGCTCGACGTTCCAGGCCGCGACGATCATCGCGCCCACGAGGAAGAGGCTCCCCAGGGATGCGTAGGGCCAGATCGTCCCGGCGGGTCGCGTCTCGGTCGTCGCGGTCACTGCGGACACCACGGTAAGTGGGTGGGAACGGCTACGAGCCGCGGGACCACTCGGCCCCTCCGGGCCAGTGCTCCTTCTTCCAGATCGGGGCGCGCCGCTTCAGCTCGTCGATGACGTACCGGGCCGCGTCGAACGCATCTCCGCGGTGGGCACAGGAAACGACCACGGCGACCGACGCCTCCCCGGTGCGCACCACGCCCGACCGGTGCTCGACGACGGCGGAGAGGATGGGCCACTTCTGCGCCGCCTCCTCCACGATGCCCCGGATCACCTCCTCCACCATCTCCGGGTACACCTCGTAGTCGAGGTGGGTGACCCCTTCCTTGCCCTCGGAGTGGTCACGGACGGTTCCCAGGAAGGCCACCGTCGCCCCGGAGTCGGGACGCCCCACCTCGTCGGCCAGGGCGCCGGCGTCGATCGGCTCCGGGCCCACCCGGACGCGTATCACGGCCTCGCTCACGCCACCAGCCTAAGACCCGGCCGCGGCGGGATTCACCGAAACCTCCCATAGACTCGGTGCCCTGATGACCGATCCAGGGCCCCCGATCCTCTGGGAACAGCGGAGCCGGGCCGCCGAGCCGCCGCCACGGCCCCGAACCGACCCCTGGACGATCGTCCTCGCCGTCCTGGGCGGGGTCCTCCTCGGCACGGGCGTCACCTTCGCCATCCTCGCCAAGGTGGGTGTCTTCGAGCCGCCCACCCCCACGACGGTGCCGG
>QGUS01000227.1 GCA_003242515.1 Actinomycetota bacterium | reverse complement strand
GCATTGGTCACCAGCAGGAACAGGCCGAGCGTGAGCAGGATCAGCGGCAGGCTGAAGAAGTTCAGGATCGGCTTCACGATGGCGTTGGCGCCGAGCACCAGGGCCGTGACCAGCACGAAGTCGAGGAAGTTCCCCTCGAAGTCGAGCCCGGGAACCACGTACACCGCAGCCCACAGGGCGGCGCCGGTCACTGCCAGTCTCAGGATCAGGTTCACTCTTCTTCCTCCTCGTGGTCGATGGCCTTCATGGTCGGGAACAGGATGACTTCGCGGATGTGCTCCTGGCCGGTGAGGAGCATCACCAGCCGGTCGACGCCCAGACCGAGCCCGCCGGTGGGCGGCAACCCGTATTCCAGGGCCATCAGGTAGTCGAGGTCGACGGGATGGGCCTCGTCGTCACCGGCGGCGCGGGCGCGGGCCTGCTCCTCGAAGCGCGCCCGCTGATCGTCGGCGTCGTTGAGCTCGCTGAACGCGTTCACGTACTCGGCCCCCGCGATCACCAGCTCGAAGCGGTCGGTGACCCGCGGGTCGTCGGGGTTGCGCCGGGCCAGAGGGCTGACCTCGACCGGGTAATGAGTGACGAACGTGGGCTCCCAGATGGAGTCTTCGACGACCTCTTCGTAGAGCTCTGAGATCAGCTTCCCGGCCGTCCACGACGGATCGACCTCGATCTCGTGATCCCGGGCGATGTCAGCCAGCTCGTCGACCGGTGTGTCGAGGCCGATGCCCCGGCCCACGGCCTCCGAAACCAGCTCCACCATCGAGGCCCGCCGATACGGCGCGGCGAGGGAGAGCTCGCGGTCCTTGTAGATGATCTCGGTCCCGCCGGTCACGGCCCGGCACACCGCCGGGAGGACGCCCTCGACCAGCTCCATCATGTCCCGGTAGTCGGCGAACGCCTGATAGGCCTCGAGCATCGTGAACTCCGGATTGTGCGACGAGTCGATGCCCTCGTTGCGGAAGATCCGGCCCACCTCGAACACCCGCTCCATGCCACCCACCACGAGACGCTTCAGATACAGCTCGGTGGCGATCCGCAGCTGCATCTCCTGGTTGAGGGCGTTGTGCCAGGTGACGAATGGCCTGGCGTTGGCCCCGGTGGCCTCGGACAGGAGGACCGGTGTCTCCACCTCGACGAATCCACGCTCGTGGAACTGGCGGCGCAGCTCGGAGACCGTCTGGATGCGGGCCAGGGCGACCTCCCGGGACTCCCGGTTGACCATCAGGTCGATGTACCGCCGGCGGCTCCGCATCTCGATGTCGGCGAGGCCCTTCCACTTGTCGGGCAACGGTCGCAGGGCCTTCTGCAGCAGGACGAGCTCGTCGACCCGGACGCTCAGCTCTCCCTTGCGGGTGGTCATGACCGTCCCGGACGCCCCGACCCAGTCGCCCAAGTCGAGGTCCTCGAAGCGGTCGGCCAGATCCTGACCCGCGCTACCGGCGTCGACGAACAGTTGGATCGTCGCGGACCAGTCGTCCACGGTCCCGAACTGGAGCTTCCCGAACGACCGGTGGAGCATGAGCCGTCCGGCGACGGTCACCCGCACGTCGGTCTCGGTGCCGGGGGGCAGGTCTCCGTGCTCACGGTGCACGTCCGCGGCCCGATGGGTTCGCTCGAACCTCGTGGGATAGCCGCCTGACTCCAGCACCTTCTCGTGCTTGGCCCGGCGTGCGGCGACCAGGGGATGCTCTGAGCTCATGGATGGGTCGTGATCATTGCAGTCTGGTCAGGCTGCTCGGCTCATCCAGGAAGATTCCACGGTCGGGCACGGGCTTGTCATCGACGAAGTCGAAGATCACGTTGTCGATGAGACGGACCGGGCCCACCCGGGCGGCCACCGCCAGGACGGCGGGAGCGGAGAGATCGGGCACGGGCTGCATGGTGTCCACCGCGGCGAGCTGGACGTAGTCGACGTCGAGATGCCTGATGGCCCGGGAGACCGTCGATTCCAGGCGGTCGCCGCGTCGCTCCCCTGCGTCGACCTGCTCGGCGGCCTGGAACAACCCGCGGCTGATGGCGAGCGCAACCTCGCGATCCTCCCGGGAGAGACGCACGTTGCGGCTGGACAGGGCAAGGCCGTCGGGCTCGCGCACCACCGGGGCCTCGACTATCTCGATCGGGAACCGGAGATCCGAGGTCATCGCCTTGAGCACGGCGAGCTGCTGGGCATCCTTCCGGCCGAACATCGCCATGTCGGGGCGGAGGCCGGCGAACAACTTGGCGACCACCGTCGCCACGCCGACGAAGTGGCCGGGGCGATGCTTCCCCTCCATCTCGACGGTCACGCCTGAGACCTCCACGGTGGTCACCGACACACCCCCGTACACCTCGTCCACGTCGGGGGCGAAGAACAGGTCGACACCGTGCTCGGCGGCGAGACCGGCGTCCCGCTCCTCGTCCCTCGGATAGGCGTCGAAGTCGGCCGGGTCGTTGAACTGGGTCGGGTTGACGAACAGGGAGACCACGAGGGTGTCACAACGCTCGCGCAGCATGTCCATGAGCCGGAGGTGGCCCTCGTGGAAGAAGCCCAGTGTGGGCAACAGGCCGACCCTCCCCCGGTACTTCTCCCGCGTCTCGGCGAAGGTGCGGGTCACTTCCATCGCTTCAGGTCCTCCTCCCTGCCGGCGCGAATCGCCGTCGCCTCCGCGAGGAGGCCGAACTGCTTGCCCACCGACTCCGACACCTCCCGGGCCGCGGTGAGGTGCCCGATCACGGTCTCGATGTCCCCGCGGGCGATGGGACCGGTCAGCGCCGGGCCGGCACCACCTTCGAAAACGTTGGCCACCACCCTCTCGACGAGGGGGCGCATCACCGCCAGGTCGAGGTCGGCTGAGTCGAGGAGGTCACCCGCCACCGCCAGCGAGGTGACCACGAAGTTGGCGGATGCGGCCGCGGCGGCGTGATACGCGGGCCTTGCGGAGTCCTCGATGTCGAACGGCTCCATCCCGAGGCTGACCGCGAGCACACGGAGGGTGTCCACGGCGAGAGGATCACCACCGACGGCGACGAACGAGCCGCGCAGGGCAGTGGCGCCGCGCTCGACGTCGGGCAGAGTCTGCAGCGGGTGGAACCCGCCGATGGCGACGCCGTCATCGGCAAGGACCGAGAGCGCGGTCACCGGGAGGAAGCCGGAGACATGGGCGGCGACCGGGACCGCCGTCATCTTGCCCACCAGACGTTCCGCAACCTCGGTGACGGCCTCGTCCTTGACGGTTATCAGTGCGAGGTCGGCTTCGGGAAGGGGATCGTCCCAGGTCAGTGGTGGGCCGTATTCGACGGTCGCACTTCGGGAGAGGATTCCGACGATCTCGTGGCCAGCTGCGAGTGATGCCCGCGCCAGGGAGCCACCGGCCCTGCCGGGGCCGATCACGATCAGCCGGAGGCCGTCTGGGTCGGGCACGGCATCAGGCTAACTGCCCGACCCGGGGGTCATCGCGGGGCTCTCAGTCGGCAACCGGGTCGGGGGGATTACCGGCCATTTGGGCGTCGAGGGCGGCTTTCCCTCTTTTAAGGGGG
>QGUS01000012.1 GCA_003242515.1 Actinomycetota bacterium | reverse complement strand
TCCCACAAGCGCAACAACCGCCGCTGGCTTCCGAACATCCAGCGCATCCGTATCAAGCACGGCTCCAACACCCGCCGCGCCCGCGTGTGCACTTCGTGCATCCGAGCCGGCAAGGTGGTCAAGGCCTGATGGAGCAGGGGGTCGTCAAGTCGTACGACCCCGTGACCGGGGTCGGTGTCGTCGTCCTGGACTCCGACCGGTCCGAGGTGTTCCTGCGACCGGGGTCCCTCGACGGCTCCATCTTCCGCATGCTCCGGCAGGGGCAGCGTCTCCTGGTCGACACCGTGGAGGAGGACGGCGTCCGTTACGTCACCACGGTGAAGGTCGGCCAGGACGAGTACTGACGCACCTGGCAGCCCGTAGCTCGCAAGCACGCCGGCGGCCTCGCCGCGTCTGACTGCCGCCCGCACCGACCCGACGACGGTCCGGCCCGCCCCTCCGGCGGCACTCCCCCACCCGCAGACGCCCATCGGGAAGTGGTCCGGTACCAGGTACCCGGCACCCCGATTGCGCTACATTGCCCCGAACCCCTAGAGCACAGGAGGCTCAGTTGGTTCAGGCATACATCCTGATTCAGACGGAGGTCGGCAAGGCCGCTTCCGTCGCCGAGCAGGTTCGGGCCATCGAGGGTGTCGAGGCCGCGGACGACGTCACCGGCCCCTACGACGTGATCGTCAAGGCCGGGGCTCCGGATGTCGACTCCCTCGGCAAGCTGGTGGTCGCCCGGATCCAGTCCATCGAGGGGATCACCCGCACCCTGACCTGCCCGGTCGTCAACCTCTGACGGACGGGGCCGGCGGGGCCGGCCTCAACCCAGCTTGGAGGCGATAGCCCCCGCACTGCGGAGGGCGGTGCCATCGCTGCCCGCGGTGGAGAACACCCGGGCGGGGGTGGCCAGTGCCTCCGCGAGCATGTCCTCGAACAGCTGCCTCCTGCCCAGGGGCGGATCGATCCAGAGGTACGCGGCCATCGAGCCCGGGATCGTGTTCACCTCGTTGACGAAGACCTCGCCGCCCTGGCAGAGGAAATCGATGCGCGCCACGCCGCGCAGACCCGCCGCGGACGCCACCCGGCGGGCGTACTCCCGTATGCGGGCCTCCAGCTCGGGCTCGAGCTGTGCCGGCAGCTGGCGGCCTCCGCTCACCTCGCCACCCCACGCCAGGTACTTCTGGTCGTAGCTGTAGATGCCGCCCTCGGGACGGATCGGCTCCTCGATGGCCGACAGCTCCAGCTTCGGGTGGGTGCGCACCGCGATCTGGATGTCACGGCTCCCCTCGAGGAACGGCTCGACGACGGCGCCCTGCTTCATGAACGGCGAGGTGCGCCAGAGGGCCACGACCGTGTCCCAGTCCTCCACCACCTCGATCCCGATGGACGAGCCGCCGAAGCGGGGCTTGACGATGTACGGGCCGCCGAACGGGGCGGTCACCCCCTCCCCCACGAGCGTCCGCGGCAGCGTCGGCAGGCCGACCGCGGCCATGGCGGCGCCGAAGGCCAGCTTGTCCATGCCGAGGGCGGACGCCGCCTGACCCGGCCCCGTGTAGCGCAGACCGGCCAGGTCCATGAGCCCCTGGAGGGTGCCGTCCTCGCCCGGCCCGCCGTGGCAGGCGTTGATCACGGCCGTGGGCGCCATCGGCTTCTTCTTGAGCACGAAGCCGCGTCCCGGGGAGGCCTCGAAGGTCAGCTCACGGGCCTTGCGGGGCACGCCGTCCGCGAAGTCGGCGGCCTCGAGCCCCGGGTCGACCAGGTACCACTCGCCGGACTTGGTCCAGTAGACGCAGTCGACGTCACCGAGGGCCCGGGCGACCTGGAGCCCGGTGAGGATCGAGATGTCGTGTTCGTCGGATGGACCGCCGAAGACCACCAGGGGGCGGCTCATCTTCCCTCCATCGTCATGGGTAGTGATCGGGTAGGTCGTTCTCGTACAGAACCGCGTCGCCGGGCCCGAGGTTCTGCCTGGCCCACTCGACGGCCTGTTCTCTGGTGGCGACGACGGTAACCGACGCCCGGCCCTTAGCCGCACCCCGCAGCAGCGCGGCCCGGTTGGTGCGGCCCACTATGACCAGGTGGTCTGCCACCTGTGCGGCGGCCGCGGCGAACGCCTCGTTCTCCTCGGCCTGGCGGGGACCCAGCTCCACCATGCCGGGGGTCACCACGGCCTTCGTGCCGCCCATGCCCGACAGGAGGTCGAGGGCGCGTCTCGCGCCGGCGGGGTTGGAGTTGAAGGTGTCGTCGATGATCACAAAGCCGGCCTCCCCCACCGACACCGTCTGGCGGTGCGGGGTCGCGGGCAGGGCGCCGACGCGGCGGGCGATGTCCTCCGGTGACATGCCGAGGGCGAGGCAGATGCCGGCAGCCACTGCCAGGTTGGCGGCGAACGCATCCGCCGACACCTCGGCGACCTCGCTGCCGTCGATGATCAGCTTCCCGCCGGTGACCCGGACCCTCCCGGCGTCGCCGGTGGAGACCTCGACGATCTCCTGGCGCCCTGACCGCTCCCGGGCGAGGGCGGCGAGGAGGGGGGTGTCGACGCAGATCACCCCGACCCGGGCCCCGTCGAGGATCTCCGACTTGGCGGCGACGATCCGCTCCTCCGAGCCGAACCGCTCCAGGTGGACCGGGCCGATCGAGACGATCGCCGCCACCTCGGGCTTCACCCAGGAGCACATGTCGGCGATCTCCCCCGGGCCGTAGGTGCCCATCTCGGCGACGAAGAGCTCGGTCCCCGGGGCTAGGTTCTCGTTGATGGAGCGGGCGAGGCCGAGGCGGTTGTTGAAAGAGGCGGGGGTGGCGACGGTCCGCATCGCCGCGGACGCGATGTGCGCGGTGTAGGCCTTGGTGGTCGTCTTGCCGTACGAGCCCGTGATGGCGACGACCCGGGGCGAGACCGACTCCAGCCGGGACCGGGCCTGCCGGACCCACTTCTCGCCGAGGGCCCGCTCCAGCGGCGCCATCACCAACAGGCCGATGTCGACCAGGACCGGCATGAGCAGGACGGCCGACGACGCGGGCAGTGCCGTGTCCGCGGCCAGCCCGACCGACAGCAGCACGAGGAAGACGACGCCCACGAAGGCGGCGAGGCGGCGGAGGCGAGGCGTGAAGGCGAGCCTGGAGGTCCGCCCCCGGATCCCCAGCCCGACGGGCCCGATCTGGGCGGCCGCCACGCCGAGGGCGGCCCAGCCCCAGGCGGCCGCGGTGGCGTCGGAGAGGACGGCGAGGGCGAGGAGGGCCGTGTTGACCGAGGTGGTGAGCCACCAGCGGAGGGCGAACCGGGTCACCACAGGCAGGTAGTGCTCCCGCTGGGCGACGCGGAGCCAGCGGAGCCCGGCGGCGACACCGGCGACGAGCAGGGCGGCGGATACGACCCGGATCACGGGACCCGCTCCATGACCGCGGCGCGGAGGCGGTCGGGCACCTCGATCGGGAGCATGTGGCCCACGCCATCGACCACCTCGAGGGAGACCGGCAGACCGGCCTCCTCCCGGATGGCGAGGGCCCGGCGGGCCACTTCGACGGGGACTTCCCGGTCGTTCCCGCCCCAGAGGAGGTGGACCGGCGCCGGCGCCTGCGCCAGCTCGGCCTCGTAGGTCTCGGCGATCACCTTGACGAGGATGTCACGCATGATCCCGGTGGCGGCCCGGTAGTCCGCGGAGCCGCTGCGGCGCCGCCTCCGCTCCATGGCCTCGTCGGAGACGACCCCGATCCGGTTGGCCAGGCGCATCAGCCGGTACGAGAGGGGCGGTCTGCGGGCCGGCCTGAGGCGGAGCAGCGGGACCCCGGTGAGGACGATCCCGGCGACGGCCTCGGGGTGGTTCACGGCGAGCCGCATCGCCACCCTCCCGCCGAAGGAGTGTCCCACCACGAGGACGGGCGCGTCGAGGTCGTCGAGCATCCGCTCGACCACGCGCGCGTACCCTTCGGCTCCGATGACCTCCTGCGGTGCGGGAGACGCCCCGAAGCCCGGCAGATCCGGTGCGACGGCCGGCAGACCCGCCAGAGCCTTCGTGAAGTCGGCCCCCCGGCGGCCCCAGCCGTGCAGTGCGAGGATGCGTGGCACCCCCTCACCGAGGACCTCGGCGAAGAGGGCACCGTCAGCGAACGACCTCAGTGCCAAGAATGAATCCTCGATCGGGTGGCTGGACCGACCGAGAATAACTTCTGATCCCCTGATCCCATGACCACCTACTCCTCTAGACCCACCGTCCACGAGGCGATGTCCCGTTTCCGGGCGTCGCTGCTGCGACGCGCCTCGGCGGTGTCGTGGGTCGTCCTCGCGATCATCGGGGCGCAGGCGGTCAGGACCGAGGTCTACGACCGCCAGGAGTTCTATATCCCCGCGATCGGCCTGATCCTCCTGGTGGTCCTCTCCACCATCGCCCGGTGGGAGCGGGTCATCGCCGCGTCATGGGCGCCCCTGGTCGTGGGGTCGTGGATGCTGGCGCTCATCGCCGGGGTCACCGCCGTGGGCCGGCTCCCCGAGCTGTCGGGGACCGCGGAGCCGATCCTCTATGGCCTCGCCGCCATCTCGGGCCTCCTCCTCCCCTGGTGGGCCCACACCCTCTCCACGGTCGCCATCGGCTCCGCCATCGCCCACATCGCCCTCACCCTCGGGGAGGTCGACGCCGTCTCCGACGTGGTGGCGCCGGTCCTCACGGTGGTCGTGGTGGCCGCCGCCACCGCCCTGGTCAACTTCGAGCTGGAGCGGGAGATGGTCGTGTCGGCGAGCCGGGAGCGGATGCTCGAGGACCAGCGGCTCGACTTCGAGCGCCTCTACGAGGTGTCGGCGACGCTCGCCCGCGCCGAGTCGCTTTCCGAGATCGTCCCCTACCTGGTGGGCACGATCTGCCGCTACCTCGACGCCCAGGTCGGGGTGGTGCTCCTCTTCGACGGATCGACCAACAAGCTCCGGGTGATGAGCCCGATCTGGGTGAACGGGTCGACGGTCGACGCGGAGGAGACCGCGATCGAGGTGGTCGGGCCCAACGTCATCGCCCAGTCGTACCGGTCGATCCGGCCGATCCACGTGCGGAGGGTCGACGAGAACTCCGACGCCCACATCGTGCTGCGGGAGCTCGGCCTCACCCAGGCTCTCGTCGCCCCGCTGAAGGTGGAGGCCCTCCGGGTGGGCGTGATCGTCGTCGGCGAGCCGGTGCACGGCGACTTCACGCAGGACCAGCTGGAGCAGCTCGGCTCGCTGGCGGCGCCGGCAGGCCTCGTGCTCAGCCAGATCGGCCGTTACGAGGCGCAGACCGAGATGGCTCGCCGCCTCGAGGAGGTGGCGCAGATGAAGACCGACTTCGTCTCCACGGTGAGCCACGAGCTGCGCAGCCCGCTCACCTCGATCATCGGATCGCTGGACACGGTGAGCCGCCCGGAGCTTGCCCCGACGCACCCGACCTCACAGCAGCTCCTCCAGTCGGCACGGCGGCAGGCGGCCCGGCTGCAGCGCCTCATCGAGGACCTGCTCGTCGTCTCCCGCATCGACCGGGGTGCCATCCCCGTGCACCTGGAGAACATCGCCCTCAAGGAGATCTTCGACGAGGTCAACCGGGTGGTTCAAGTGGAGGCCTCGATCTTCGTCGAGCCCGCTGACGCCACCGTCGAGGCCGACCGCGACCACCTCACCCGGGTGCTGATCAACCTGGTGGAGAACGCCGCCAAGTACGCCCCGGGGAGCCCGATCGAGCTCAAGGGCACCCAGATGGCCAGGCACTGCCGGATCGAGGTGGTCGACCACGGCCCCGGTATCCCCGAGGATCAGCGGGAGCGGGTCTTCGAGCGGTTCACCCAGCTCGACCAGTCGGACACGCGTTCACGCGGCGGCACCGGCCTGGGTCTCTCCATCGTGAAGAGTCTGGTCGAGGTGATGAACGGCTCGGTGCGGATCGAGACCACGGAGGGCGGCGGCGCCACCTTCGTGGTCGACCTGCCCCGGGGTCGCTAGTCCCCTGTGATCCGGGACGGCGGGTGGTCTCCCGGCGCCGATCAGTCCGCGGGACCGGCGGCGATGGCGTGGAACCCGCCGTCGACGTGGACGATCTCGCCCGTCGTCATCGGCGCCCAGTCGCTCAGCAGCACGCAGTTCATCATCGCCACGGGCGTCGGGTCGGAGGTGTCCCACCTGAGCGGGGCACGCTCCGCCCACACCTCGTCGAAGCGCTCGAACCCGGGGATCGCCTTGGCGGCCACGGTGCCCAGCGGGCCGGCCGACACCAGGTTCACCCGGATGTTGTGCTTGCCCAGGTCCCGGGCGAGGTAGCGGGTGACGCTCTGCAGCGCCGACTTGGCCACGCCCATCCAGTCGTAGGCGGGCCAGGCCTGGCGGTTATCGAAGTCCATCGCCACCAGCGCACCTCCCCCGGCCTCGATCATCAGCGGCATCAGCGCCACGGCCAGGGTCTTGTAGGAGTAGGCGGAGGTGACGAACGCGGTCTGCGCCGACTCGACGGGCGTGTCGAGGAAGTTCCCGCCGAGGGCATCGCCCGGGGCGTAGGCGATGGCGTGCAGGGCGCCGTCCACGGCACCCCACCGCTTCCGCAGGTCGTCGACGACGGCCTCGACGTGCTCGGGGTCGTTGATGTCCAGCTCGAGGACGTCGGGCGGGTTCGGCAGTCGCTGCGCCGAACGCTCCGTCAGCCGCATGCTCCGGCCGAAGCCGGTGAGGACGATCTCCGCGCCCTGCTCCTGGGCGATGCGCGCCGTGTGGAAGGCGATCGAGTCGTCCGTGAGGACGCCGGTGATGAGCAGGCGCTTGCCCTGGAGGAGCATCAGAAGCTCTCCCCGAAGGTCATGATCCCCCGGATGGCCAGCCCCATGCAGAACAGGAGGAGCAGGCCGAAGTAGAGGGTGGGGCGCTTCCGGAACTGCGCCCGATAGATGTAGGTGAAGGCCATGGCGAAGGCGATCACCACGCCGTAGAAGACGTGCTGGTTGCCCGGGTTGATCCCCTGGATCGACATGGCGCCGACTCCGAGCAGCACCTGGACCAGGAGCCCGGCGACGGCGACACCGACCGCCCAGTAGAAGGCCTTCGGCGGGGTCTGCTTGCGAGCCATGAGTACGCCCCAGAGACCGACTACCCCGCTGATGCCTGCTGCGATCGGTCCCCAGGCTTGATGGATGGTGCCCACGATCGGCATCTTAGGTGGAGCGAGACCCCGCGAGTCCGACGCCCGTGGGAACCATCCGCCCCGTGGGTAAGTTCTCCTCGATGTGAGACGCGTCGCGGCGCTCGTCGTCCTCCTCGCCGCCTGCTCCGGAGCCGGCCCCGTCACCACGGGCACGACCGCGCCACCGGCGGCGCCGACCACCACCGCCGCACCGGGGACCACCACCACGACCGGCCCCGCCGAGCTGGGCCCCGTCGTCTTCGCCTTCCTCGGCCCCGACGGGCTCGTCCTCGGCGATGGGGAGGTCCTGCTCCCCGGGCCCATCGAGGGCCGGCACGCCCTGGCGCGGGACCACGCGGGTGGTGTCGCGTACCTGGCCGAAGGCGTCCTCTGGTGGCTCCCTGCGGGCGCCACCGAGCCCAGCGAGGTGGGCGCCGCCCCTGGGGACGCCCTGGTCGAGGTGGTGCCGACGGATTCCGGTCCGGTGGCGCGGCTCGGCGTCTGCCCGTCCCGGTTCGTCTCCCTGGCCGACGGCTCGGAGGTCGCAGAGCCCGATCGGGTTGCAGTCGAGGTCGACTGCGGCGACCCGGCCCTCGACCGGGCCACCCGGCGGGCCGCCAATGGCCTGGCCGTCGAGATCGCCGGGCCCGACAGCGACGGCCTCCCCCAGACGCTCGAGGTCACGCAGGACGGCGCCATCGTCGTCTCGATCCCGGTCGGCGGCTTCTACGAGGACCGGGCACGCATCCACGACTTCGACGGGCGCGCCGTGATCGTCTCCAGGGGCACCGCCGACCAGCACGTGCCGGAGACCTTCTTCGTCATCGACCTGGCGTCCGGCGACCTGGTGCGCTGGAGCGAGGGCGTCCACACCCAGGCCGCTCTGCTGACGCCGGACGTCACGACGGTCCCCCCTGTCCCGGAAGAAGTGGTCCACGCCGTCTACAGGGGGACCCCTCTCCGCACCGACGACCTGATCGCATCCCTCGAAGACGGGGTCTACGCCGGGTACGTCGACTATGCCGCCACCTCGGGCCTCACCGGAGGGCCGGAGATCCATCTCGACCTGATCGTCTGGTTCATGGGCCGGGAAGCCGGGTACGCCGCCACCGAGGACGGCGAGGAGTGGCCACCCGGCGACTTCTACGTCCGCAACGAAGACCCGACCCAGATCGTGCTGCCGGTGTCACCCGACGTCGAGGTCACCTCGGTCTGGTTCCACTACGACGCGACGCAGCAGCTCGAGAACCGGCCGATCACCTATGAGGAGTTCGTCACGGCAATGACCGGTGAGCCCGTCGGGGCGGAGATGAACATGCTCTCCGACCCCTGGTGGGTCACCGTCCGGGACGGCCGGGTCGTCGCCATCCACGAGCAGTACGTGCCCTAGGCACAGCCGGCGCCCGGCGGGAAGACGGCGGCGATCATCGGGACGGCGCCGGGGAGGCGAAGGCCGGGAGGGCGTCCCCCCGGCCCGACGCCGCCTGGCGAATCGGCCGGCCACGACCGGCGGGCTCAGGCCTGGTCGAGGAGGAGGTCGGCGTACTGGTCGCGCACGACCTTCTTGTCGAACTTCCCGGTGCCGGTCTTCGGAATGGCCTCGATGAAGACGATCCTGTCCGGGAGCCACCAGGAGGCGACCCGACCTTCGAGGTGCTTGCGGAGCTCCTCCTCGGTGACCTCGCCCTTCCTGACCACGAAGGCCACCGGGCGCTCCTGCCACTTCGGGTGCTTGAGGCCGACCACCGTGGCCTCGGCCACGGCCGGATGGGCCATCAGCTCGTTCTCCAGGTCCAGCGAGGAGATCCACTCGCCACCGGACTTGATCACGTCCTTGGCCCGGTCGGTGATCCGGATGTAGCCCTCCGGGGTGATCTTGCAGACGTCACCCGTGCGCATCCAACCGTCGACGAACGACTGGGCGGAGCGGTCGTCCTTGTAGTACTCACCGGCGATCCACGGGCCGCGGATCAGCAGCTCGCCGAACGCCTCGCCGTCGTGCGGGAGCTCCTCTCCCACCTCGTCGACGATCTTCACCTGCAGGCCGAAGACCGGGATGCCGGCCGTCTCGAGACGATCGAGCTGGTCCTCCAGCGGCCAGTCCTCCATGTGCGGCTTGAGCACGGCGACCGACGCGACCGGATTGGTCTCGGTCATGCCCCATCCCTGGATGATCCGGATCCCCTGAGCCTTCCAGAACCACTCGATCAGGGCCCGGGGGACGGCGGAGCCGCCGCACAGGAAGGCCCGGATCGACGACAGCCTGACATCGGGGTTCGCCTCCAGGTACTGCTTGATCCCCAGCCAGACCGTGGGGACACCGGCGCTGAAGGTCACGTTCTCCTCGGTGAACAGCTTCACCAGCCCCTGCGGCGAGAGGTCCGGTCCCGGGTAGGTGAGCTTGACGCCCCGGGTCACCGCCATGAACGGGTAGCCCCAGGCGGCGGCGTGGAACATCGGGACGACGGGCAGGACGTTGTCCGTCGGCTCGATGGGGAAGTTCGCCATGTTGTGGACGGTGTGGAGGTAGGTCGACCGCTGGGTGTATGCGACGCCCTTGGGGTTCCCCGTGGTGCCCGACGAGTAGCAGAGCATCATCGGCGACCGCTCGTCGAGCATCGGCCACTGCCCGTGCTCGGGCTGGTCGGCGATCAGGTCCTCGTAGGCGATGGAGCCGGGCAGGTCGTCGGATGCCTCCGGGCCCATGACCACCCAGTGCTTCACCGTCTCCATCTTCGAGGCGATCGGGGCGAGCAGCGGGACCAGGTCGGGGTCGACGAACATCGCCTCGTCACCGGCGTGGTTGGCGACGTAGACGATCTGGTCGGCGAAGAGGCGGATGTTGATGGTGTGGCAGATCCGTCCGGTGTTGGCCGTCGCCCAGTAGAGCTCGTGGTGGCGGATGTTGTTCCAGGCGAAGGTACCCACTGCGGCGCCGCGCTCCAGGCCGAGGGCGTCGAACGCCGACGCGAGCCTGCGGACGCGATGGTCCGTCTCGGCGTAGGTGGTGCGGGTGATGGAGCGGTCGGCCTCGACCGACACGATCTCGGCGTCGGGGTGGATCCACACCGCGTGGTCGTAGAGCGTGGAGAGCAGGAGCGGGAAATCCATCATGTGGGGCATCGAATCCTCCCTGCTGGTCGAAGACGCGCGGGAGGTTACGCGAGCAACCGGCGGGGTGGCCTGCCGACCGGCATCTTTTCCGCACCGCCCCCCATGCGCATCGGTGCCGCTCCGGCGGCAACTTCATCCGGACCGTCGGCCGCATCCGTCCTCCACGGAGTCGGGCCTTCCGGAGAGCTCCCGGGCTCCCCGTTCCCGGCGCTCCCCCTCCGCCCGGAAACGGGGGTCCGCTCGGAGCGCTGCTCCCCTGCCGACTTCGCCGCCACGCGTCGGGGGCACGACGAGGCGGCTCACGACCTGGTGGGAACCACCCCCGGCCCGTGGGGACGGAGGGCGGCTCCCGCGGAACGAGGGAGAAAAGAGAAACCCCGAGGGAGCCTCGGCCGAAGCCTCAACCCTCTCGGGGCTCTCTTGCCGCGCTTCGTCGGGCCGGGGACCCGAATCCGAGCGGACTCTCTTGCCACCGGCCGAAGCCGACGGCGGGTGCGGCCCGAGGGCCGCCGTTCCCGTTGCCGGGAACTGGTACAGGCCCGAAGGCCTGTTGCCGTTCGTCGGTGACGATCCCGAAGGATCCCCGCCGAGCGATCGGCCATCCGAACGCTGCGGGCCGAAGCCCGGCTGCGATTCGGGAAACCTTCACGGACGGTCTCCCGCCCGATCCGGTGTCTCCGGGTTTCCCCTTCGACGTGACCGGAAAGTTACGCCACCAGGTGGGGTGGCACAAGCGGATTCGGCACTTGTTTTTCGCGAGCTGCGAGGAGTTTTCGCGCTCTGTGTACTCGAAGAACAGCACGAGACCTCTCGCGGCCCGGCGGGAGCCACCCCCACATCTCCACACGCTTCGCTTGGGGAAGGGCAGGGTGCGGAAATGAGAAACCCCGAGGGAGCCTCGGCCGAAGCCTCAGCCCTCTCGGGGCTCTCGGTGTCGTCTCTCCCGGGGAAAGCGGGCCCCCCGTTCGAGGCGACTGGTCTCCGGGGCCGAAGCCCCTTCGACGGTGACCGGGGCGAACCCCGTTCACGGCACGAAACATATGGGTCCCCTCCCGAGCCGTCAACCGGGACCGCTCGCGACTTTTCGCGGCTTGTCACGAATTTTCGCGACCGGTTTCTGTCCCACCCCCTACCTATGATCGCCACCATGACCGCGACCGCGGCACAGGCCGTCCCGCTGCGACTCGAGAACCTCTCGCCCAGCCGGGCCGGCGACTTCAAGACCTGCCCCCAGCTCTTCAAGTTCCGGGCCATCGATCGCATCCCCGAGCCCGTGACCATCCATCAGGCGCGGGGCACCACGGCGCACCTTGCGCTGCAGCGTCTCTTCGACCTCCCCCGCACCAACCGCACCCCGGACACCCTGTTCGACCTCTTCAGGCAGGCGTGGACCGAGATCCGGGGCGACGAGGAGTTCACCGGGCTCTTCCCGTCGGTCGAGGAGGAGCGCGCCTGGGGGATCGAGTCCCTCGGCCTCCTCGCCAACTACTTCGCCATCGAGGACCCGGCCACCTTCGAGCCGGTCGCCCGCGAGCTGGACATGACCGAGCAATTGGGCGACATAGTGATCCGGGGGATCCTCGACCGGATGGACCGCCGGCCCGACGGGGCGCTGGTGATCACCGACTACAAGACCGGCAAGGCGCCACCCGAGTCGTACGCCCTCCCCGCCTTCTTCGCCCTCAAGATCTACGCCCTGCTCATCCGGAACCGTCTCGGCGAGACCCCGGCGGAGTTGCGGCTCCTCTACCTGAACGGGCCGACCATGTACACGCTGCCCGTCGACGACCGGCAGCTCGACGGCATGGAGAGCCAGCTGCGCGCCCTGTGGTCGGCCATCGACCGGGCGCTGGCCTCGGGCAACTTCCCGCCCCGGCCGGGGACCCTGTGCAACTGGTGCTCCTACCGGGACATGTGCCCGGCCTGGGTCGAGCCCCCGACCGAGTCGGTCTAGATCACGGGAAGACGCCGCGGACGAGCTTGGCGTCGGCGACCCGCTTGATGCCCTTGATCAGGGCGGCGGTGCGCATGTCCACGTTCTCCGAGATGGAGATCGAGTACACGTCGTCGAACGCCTTGGTCATGATCTCCCGGAGGCGCGCCACCGTCTCGTTCTCCGTCCAGAAGTACTTCTGGACGTCCTGAACCCATTCGAAGTAGGAGACGGTCACACCACCGGCGTTGGCCAGGATGTCCGGGACGATGAAGACCTCGCGCTCGCGCAGGATCTCGTCGCCCTCGATGGTCGTCGGGTTGTTGGCTCCCTCGATGATGATCCTGGCCTTCACGTCCCTGGCGGTGTCGGTGTTGATCACGCCCTGGACCGCGGCCGGGATGAGCACGTCGCACTCGAGCCCGAGGAGCTGCTCGTTGGTGATGTGGTCAGCCTCGGGGTAGCCCTCGAGGTACTTGTGCTCCTGCACCCACTTCTGGGCAGAAGGCACGTCGATCCCGTCCGGGTTGTAGATGCCGCCGGAGATGTCGGACACCGCGATCACCTTGTGTCCCGCCTGCTGGGCGGCGATGGCCGCGTACAGGCCGACGTTGCCGAAGCCATGGATGGCGACGTCGAGGCCGTTGCCGTCCAGGCCGATCGCGTTGGCGGCCTGCGGGATGAGGAACACCAGGCCGCGGCCGGTCGCCTCGCGCCGGGCGACGGAGCCGCCGAGTGCCGGGGGCTTGCCGGTGACGATGGCCGGCACCGCATGCCCGACGTACTGGCTGTAGGTGTCCATCAACCAGGCCATCACCTGCTCGTTGGTGCCCAGGTCGGGCGCAGGGATGTCCTTCTCGGGGCCGATGACGTTGATGATCTCCATGGTGTAGCGGCGGGTGACCCGCTGCAGCTCGGCGCGGGACAGCTGCATCGGGTCGATGCGGACTCCGCCCTTGGCGCCACCGAACGGGACGCCGACGATGGCGCACTTCCACGTCATCAGCATCGCGAGGGCGGCCACCTCGCCGAGGTTCACGTCCGGCGCGTAGCGGATGCCGCCCTTGGTCGGGCCCATCGTGGTGAGGTGCTGGACCCGGTAGCCGAAGATGGTCTCGACGTCCTTGTATGTGTCACGACGGAACGGGAAGGCGACGATCGTCGACTTCTGCGGGACACGGAGCCGGGCGGCGACGTTCTTGTCGAGACCCATCAACTCCGCCACACGGTCGAACTGCCCCACCGCGTCGTGGTACATGGGAGAGTCGAACTCGTGACCTACGTCCAACAAAGTTGATCCCTTCCTTGCGGGTGGCCTCATCCTATTGATGGGCGCCGGGGTTGCCACTTCTCCGCGGAATCTGTCACACCCGGTTCGTAGGGTGACGACCATGAACCAGAACTTCGACACCGAGAAGGTGTTCGCCGACCCGGCGGCGTGGCTCGCCCGCTTCGGCATCGCCGCCGAGGTCGTGGAGACCCTCGCCGAGCAGCCGCTGGCGGAGGCCGCCTGACCCCTACGATCGGTTCCGTGGCGGAGTCACGGATCGGTCCCGACGAATGGCAGTCCGCGATCGAGCGGACCGACGGCCGTCAGCTGGTCGTCGCCGGCCCGGGCACCGGCAAGACCGAATTCATCGCACGCCGGGTCGAGCACCTGGTCTCGTCGGGCAAGGCGCGCCGCGACGCGATCGCCGTCCTCTGCTTCTCGCGCCGGGCGGCCGGTTACCTGACCGACCGCATAGCCGACCTGGTCGGGGCGACCGGGCATCCGATCACGGTCACCACCTTCCACTCCCTCGCCCTCTCCATCATGGAGGCGGCCCGGGACGGCGAGCCCCCGACCGTCCTCACCACACCAGAGCAGATCGACTTCGTGAGGCGGGTCCTCGCCGACGAGGACCCTGAGGACTGGCCCATCGTCTTCAGGGGCATCCTCGGGACCCGTCCGTTCGCCGTCGAGGTCGCCGACTTCGTGATGCGTTGCTCGGAGCGTCTCCTCACCCCCGAGGACCTCCAGTCGATGGCGGAGCAGCGGGCCGACTGGCGGGCCATGCCCGGCTTCTACCGCCGCTATCTGGACCGGCTGCGCCAGGCAGGGCGGACCGACTACGGGGTCCTCCTCGCCGACGTGGTGGGGATCCTCGCCTCGGGGCACGAGACGCCCTTCCGCTACGTCCTGGTCGACGAGTACCAGGACACCACCCCCGCCCAGGCGGAGATGGCCCGGCTGCTCGCGGAGCCGCACGGCAACCTCACCGTCGCAGGCGACCCCTACCAGTCGATCTACTCGTTCCGGGGCGCCGAGCTCTCCAACATCGCCGCATTCGCCGACGCGGAGCGGATCGTCCTCGCCGAGAGCTTCCGGGTGCCGCAGGCGATCATGGAGGCGGCCCTGCGCGTCGTGTCCGGAGCCGACCTGCCCGGCGCCGCCGGCCCGGTGGTCCCGGCACCGCACCAGGGCAGCGCCGAGGCCTACGTCTTCGACCAGGAGACCGCGGAGGCCGAGTGGATCGCCGACCAGGTGGAGAAGGCGATCGTCGTCGACGGCGTCCCGGCCTCCCGCATCGCCATCCTCCTCCGCACCAAGAGGGAGCTCGCCGCCGAGCTGTCCCGGGCCCTGGACCGCCGCGGCATCCCCCACGACCCGCCCCGGTCCCGCCTCGTCGACCACCCGGCGGTCAGCCTGGTACGGGACATCGTGACTGCCTCCGTGCACGGCGGTCCGCTTCCCACCACCGACGCCTCCGACGCGGCGGAAGCCGACCGGGCCATGCGCCGCGTCCTCCTCGGGCCGGTCTTCGGGCTCGACCTCTCCACCGAACGCGCCCTGATGCGCGCCCGGCGGAGGACCTGGGAGCCGTGGCACCACATCGTCGCCGAGCGTCTGCCCCACCTTCCGGGGCTCGCCTCCCTCCTCGCCGACCCCTCGTGGGCTGTCTCTTATAAACACCTCCGACCCCCCAAAACGTA
>QGUS01000226.1 GCA_003242515.1 Actinomycetota bacterium | reverse complement strand
CCCACGGGCCCCCCGCGCCCGGGCAGGACACGACCCGGACGACCACGGCCACCACCGCCCGCTTGTCGGGGCCCTCTCAGGGTGCCATCGACAGCATCGGCACCTGCACCATCACCATCACCGGCGACGTCGAGGAGACCGCCACATACGAGATGTCCCCGAACTCCTTCAACTCCGACCACTGGCTGTCGGATGACCAGCTGCGCGACTCCTTCGACTTCATGGCCGAGGTCTATCCGGAGTCCAGCTTCGAGGAGCGCTGGGATGCCGGCATCCCGATACTCACCCTCTTCCAGCTGCGCTGCGCAGACCCGGAGGACATGTCCAGCGGACCGGGCGTGGGGGTGATCACCAGTGACAACAACAAGCGGGACGACTTCCCCATGGGCCCCGGCACCCACCCGGTGGCCGGCTTCACCATCTTCGAAGTGCACGGCCCCGCCGGCACGGTCCAGGCGGACCTGACCATGGGCGACGTCATCTCCTTCCGGCCGCATCCGGACAGCGGGAACCTGGTCATCGAGAGATGGGACCGGAGCCGGCTCGTCGGGCACATCACGTTCGACGCCAGTGAGAACTTCACCGAGGACGGGCGGGAGGTATCCGTGCGGATGGAGTTCGACATCCGCCGCGGCGGGGCGCATCTCGGCTGCGACTGAGGTCCCTCTCCTCCAGGGGCCGCTCCGTCGGGTAACGATGGCGAGCGAGCCGGGGATCATCCCGATCCCCGGCTCCTCCGTCCGTGCTCCCGTGCCGAGGGGGAAGGCGCCAGCTTCGGAGCCATGGCGAGCCGTGATGTCGAGGCGGGCCCACGAGGCTGCGCTCGTGGCGTGAGGCGGACGACCACATTCCCCGATCGCAGGTACCGTCTGATCAGATGACCGACCTCTTCTCCGCGCGCGCCGACGAGCTGGCGTTCGAGTCCGCACCGCTGGCGACCCGTATGCGACCGCGCCGGATCGACGAGGTGGTCGGCCAGCCCAACCTCCTCGGGCCCAACGCGGCCTTCCGGCGGATCGTCGAGTCGGGCCGGCCCATCTCCATGCTCCTCTGGGGCCCTCCCGGCACCGGCAAGACGACCCTCGCCCGTCTCGTCGCCACCCACGCCAACGCCGAGTTCGTCACCCTCTCCGCCACCTCCGCCGGAGTCAAGGATGTCCGCGAGGTGCTCCACGAGGCGCGGGAGCGGCTCATCTCCCAGGAGCGGCGGACCGTCCTGTTCATCGACGAGATCCACCGCTTCTCCAAGAACCAGCAGGACGCCCTCCTCCCCGGCGTCGAGGACGGCACCATCGTCCTCATCGGGGCCACCACGGAGAACCCGTTCTTCGAGGTCAACACCCCCTTGATGAGCCGGATGACCCTCTTCCGGACCGAGCCGCTCACCCCGGAGGACCTCCGCAAGCTCATCACCAAGGCCCTCACCGACACCGAGCGGGGCTTGGGCCGGATGCGGATGACGATCACCGACGAGGTCGCCGACGAGCTGGCCAACCGCACCGGCGGCGACGCCCGCCAGACCCTCAACTCGCTGGAGGTGGCCGCCCGCATGGCCGAGGCGGCGGGCCGTCACGAGATCACGATGGAGGACGTCGCGGAAGCGTTGCAGCGGCGGATCGTCCGGTACGACAAGGCCGGGGACAGCCACTACGACGTCATCTCGGCGTTCATCAAGTCGGTGCGGGGCTCCGACCCCGACGCCGCCCTGTACTGGCTGTTCTTCATGCTCGAGGGCGGAGAGGATCCCGAGTTCATCGCCCGGCGCCTCGTCATCCTCGCATCCGAGGACATCGGCATGGCCGACTCCAACGCCCTCCAGGTAGCCGTGGCCGCCGCCAACGCACTCGCCTATGTCGGCCTGCCGGAGGGAGCGTTCCACCTCGCCCACGCCACGATCTATCTGGCCACGGCCCCCAAGTCGAACCGCGTCTACCAGGCGATGAACGCCGCCCGGAGGGCGGTCCGCGAGGGCCCCACCCCGAGCGTGCCACTCCACCTGCGCTCCAGCGACTACGCCGGCTCGGAGAAGCTCGGCCACGGGGTCGGGTACGACTACCCGCACGACTTCCCGGAGGGAGTGGTCCCGCAGCAGTACTTCCCCGACGGCGTCCCGCCCGAGGCCTACTACCGGCCCTCGCAACACGGCGAGGAGGCGGAGGTGGCCGAGCGTCTCGAGCGGACCGACGCGGTCATCCGCCGCCGGCGCGACTGAGCGGCTCGCCACCCACCTCGGGGCCGGAGGCGGAGCACAGGGCGGCGCGCACCTTCGGCTCGACCTCGTGGAAGAACCGGTGGAAATCGGCGTCCACGCCGTCATGGAGCGCGATGTGCCGCCGTTTCATGACCCCGGCTACCTTGTGACCGTGACTTCGAACTGGACCGAGACCTGGCCGAGGTGGTCCGACAAGCCCTCGGGAATCATCGTCCGGATCGTGGGCGCCCTGTCCGGTCTCACCCTCGGAGGCATCCTTGTCTTCCTTGCCTACTTCGGCGCCACCTTCAAGAAGACCGTGCCGGATTGGAACGCCGAGAACCTCGCCATCCTCGGTGCGGGCGTGACCGTGGCCGTGGCCTGGGCGGGCTGGGCGCTCCGCCCGAGCCGCCTCACCCTGGCCATTGCCGGCGTGGCGACTCTGGTCCCGCTGGTCGTCGGCGCCATCGTCTGACCGGACGGAGGGTGCCGCCGGCGGCGGTACCGTTCGGGGCATGGATCAGACCGAGCAAGCCCCTGTCTGGTCGGGGACCGTCTCCGGCCTCATCGTCAGGGGCTTCGCCGCCCTCGCCGGTCTCGCACTCGGCGCCTACCTGGCCTGGTTCGCCCATCTCGAGGCGACCGTGGACGGGCTCACACGGTGGACGGGTGGCCTCGTGGCGGTCGTCGTGACCGGAGTCGCCATCGCCGCCTCCTGGATCTTCTGGGCCATACGGCCGAACCGGGTCACCGTGGCCGTGGCCGGCCTGGTGACGGTCCTTCCGCTGGTCTTCGCCTACATCGCCTGAGCGCCCCGGCGGGCCCCGGGGTCCGCGGTCAGCGTCGCTGCATGTTGGAGCGGAGCAACGCCGCACCCGTCCCGGCGTCGGGCACCGTGACCACCAGCCTCCGGCCGTCCCGCCGCGTGACCGAGATGGCGGACCCGCCCTTCATGATCACGGCGACGCCTCCGGGAACCCGACGGAAGCCCCACCCTCCGAACTCGCCCGCGAACGCCTCACCCGTCTCGACCTCGAGCACCTCGTCGATCGGGACCCGGTACACGGGCCACCCGATCAGCGGGCGGACGGTGAAGCCGCTCGCGTCGACGGTGACACGGGCCCGGCGGTACCCGATGGCGATCACGGCCAGCAAGGCCGCGGGGATGGCGACGACGACGGCGGCCACCCGGTGGCCCTCCACCCAGGACATGACGGCGAGGGACAGGCAGATGGCGGCAATGGCGAGCAGGCTCCAGGTCAGGCCGGGGGTGACCCGGATCTCGGCACTCCAGACGGACTCGTCCCGTGCGGCCAACCCGATCAGCGCCCCCGGATCAATGCC
>QGUS01000011.1 GCA_003242515.1 Actinomycetota bacterium | reverse complement strand
TTTTTAAGGACACGCGACCCCCCAAGCTTTACACCTCTCTTTTCGCGGGCAGCGTAAGTGGTTAAAAAGGGCCCTCGGGCGAGTCTATGGGCAGCGGCGGGATAGAAGAGCCGCTAGGCGAGCAGCGTCGCCGCCCGCTCCCCCGCGGCGAGGCTGGGCAGGGTGAGCACGAACCCCTCCGAGGGCACGTACCGGAGGGTGCCGCTCATCAGCTCGGCGAGCTGCCGGGAGACGGCCAGCCCGATGCCCACCGACCCGGGGAGGGTCGGGGAGTCGCTGGACCGGTAGTAGCGCTGGAAGATCAGCTCGGCCTCCTCGGCACGGACGCCGGGGCCGTCGTCGGCGACGACCAGCTGCACCGTCGACGGGTCCACTTGGAAAGTGACGGTGATGTTCTCGCCGCCGTACTTGATGGCGTTGGAGACAAGGTTGCGGATGATCTGACGCACCCGGAGAGGATCCGCCCAGGCCCAGACCTCGTCGCCGATGACCTGGATGTTCTTGCAGGAGCCCTGGCGCAGGCCCTCGACCACCCGGCGCACCTGACCGATGAGGTCGACGGGCTCGGGGCGGATGGAGAGGTTGCCGAAGCCGGCCCGGGACGCGACGAGCAGGTCCTCCACGAGCTCGGACAGCTCGCGGCTCTGCCGGGCGATGATCGACATCAGCTCCGCAACCTCATCCTCGGCGAGGCCGGAGCCGTCGACGATCGCCTCGGAGAGGCCCACGATGGCGGTGAGCGGCGTGCGGATCTCGTGGCTCACCGAGGAGAGGAGCCGGTCCTTCGACTCGTTGGACGCCCGCAGCTGCTCGGCGGTGTCGAGGCGCTCCCAGTAGGCCGCGATCATGTCGGAGGCCCGCTGTAGGGTCTTGACCTCGTCGTCCGTCCAGTCCCGGTCGTCGGTGTACTGGATGAAGCCGATCGAACCCCGCAGCTCCCGGCCCACGTAGATCGGGACCACCACTTCGGTGATCATCCCCTCCCCCTCGTACTGAGCAGCCTCCTCGGGCGGGAGCTCGTTGGGACGGATGATCACCGGCTTGCCGGCATGGAGGGCCTTCGTGGTGGTGGGGATGTCCGCGTTCCGGCCGCGGCGCAGGCCCGGGTCCAGCCCGGCACCGCTACGGGAGGCCTCGGCGACGATCTCCCACCCGGGCTCCCCGTCGACGGTGGCGGAGCGGGCGATGAACACGTAGTCGGCGTCGGTCGCCTGGATCAGGGCGCGGGCGGCCTCGTGGATGGCGAACCTGTCCGAGTGGACGAGGAGCGACTCGGAGCAGGCGGCGATGGCGTCGTTGAGCCGGCGGGCCCGCTCGTGGATCCGGGCCGCCTCCCTCAGGTTGTAGGTCAGACGCTCCACCATCCACACGGCCACGAGCACGCCCGCCACGCCGATGATCCAGCGGGTGAACATGGCACCCGTGCTCAGCCCCGAGACGAGGCCGATGACGGTGATCCAAACGCCCACACCGATGCTGAGCCCGAGCGCCCAGCGCATCCGGTGCCGTTCGACCATGGCGCCGACCAGGGTGGAGAGGATCAGCACGGCGCCGTAGGTGGCGGTGTGGTCGAAGGGGTTGATCTGGAGCCCCGCGGCGCTCTCGACGACGCTGAACACGCACAGGTAGACCAGGGAGCCGACGAAGATCGGGACGGCGTTCGGCCTCTTCGACCGCAGCGCCTGGAAGCACCAGACTGCGTACACCGCGAACGAGCCCCACGCGGACCAGACGGTGTCAGCCCGGGGCTCGAGGAGCTCGACGATCACGAGCAGCGTGATCACCGCGAAGAACAGCCAGATGGCCCTGCGATGCAGGTCGCGCGGAACCGCGTTCACAGAACCGATCTCCACCACCTGAAGATGATCGGCATCCGACCCGGGTCACCTTGAACGATCTCAGCGGGGCTCGAGGCCCACCAGCTGGCGGACCATCCTCGCCGTGGCGCCCCAGAGGGTGTCCCCGTTCAGGTCGTAGTACCAGACGGGCCAGCCGTGCCAGGTGACCGACCACCACCGGTCCGGGTCGGCGAGGTCAGCCACCCGGGGCGTGTGAACCCGGGCGACCTCCCGTTCGGACGGGACCAGCTGCGGGGGCTCGTGGAGCCGCCCGACCACGGGGACCACCATGAGCGGAGACTCCACCGTGTCGATCGGGGGCAGGAAGCCGAGGACCTGCACGGACCGGGGATCGATCCCCACCTCCTCCTGCGCCTCCCGGAGGGCCGTCGCGACCGGCCCGTCGTCCTCCGGGTCGGGGCGGCCGCCGGGAAAGGCGATGTGCCCGGCGTGGGTCGGCATCGTCTCCGGACGCTTGATCAGGATGATGCGGAGATCGCCGTCCTCGTCCTCGTAGAGGGCCGCCAGCACCGCCGCCATCGGCTTGGCCGCGGGAGGCGGCGGCTCTATCCCGTATCTGAGGTGATCCCACATTCCGCGGCCCAACGTAGCGTCCTCCTATCCTGATCCCGTGCCCCGGCCAGTCCTCGAGACGGATCGCCTCATCTTGCAGCGATTCACCAGACGGGATGCGGCGACCCTCGACGAGGCGATCCGCTCCTCCCTGGCTGAGCTGAACCAGTGGCTTCCCTGGGCGCGCATGGACTACAGCTCCGCAGACACCGTCGCCTTCCTCCGGGAGTCGATGGCGGCGTGGCGCGAGGACCGGGCCTGGGACTACTCGATCCGCTGGAAGCACGACCCGGACCGCCACATCGGCAACGTCTCCTTCTGGCCGGTGTCACGGCTCGGGAAGATCGTCGAGATCGGCTACTGGATCCGCACCGACGAGACCCGCAAGGGCATCTGCACCGAGGCCGTGGACCGGATCCTCCAGGAGGCGTTCGACTCCATGGGCCAGCACAAGGCCGTCCTCCGGATCGCGGTCGGCAACCACGCTTCCGACCGGGTGGCCCAGAAGCTGGGCTTCACCAAGGAGGGCGTGCTCCGGGAGGAGCTGCTGATCCGCGGCAACTGGGTGGACCACAGCCACTGGTCGCTGCTCGACCGGGAGTACCGGGCGATGCGCCGCGGCGAGATGGCGCGCTGACGGTCAGCCGCCGGTGGCGAGGACCTTGGAGGCCTCGGTGACGAACGTGACCGCCGCCGGGTAGATGCCGATCAGCACCGTGAGGGCCACGGACACGCCCAGCGCCAGCCGGAGCGAGCCCGCCGGAGCCGACACCTGCAGGTCCTTCGTGGCCTCGTCCATCCAGACCGACCGCACCACCTTGGCGTAGTAGTAGAGGGAGATCACCGCGTTGATCGCGGCGATGATCGCCAGGACGACGGTGGCCGTGCCGCCGGCGAGGATCACCGAGCGGAACATCACGAACTTGGCGAACCAGCCGGCGAGCGGCGGGATGCCGGCAAGGCTGAAGAAGAAGATCCCGATCATCACGCCGATCCGGGCATCGACCCGGCCGAGGCCCGCCCACGCCGACAGTTCGCCGGACTGTGTGGTCCGGGCGCCGGCGATCACCGCGGCGAAGGCGCCGAGGTTCATCAGGGCGTAGACGACGAGGTAGATGATCGTCGCCGAGAAGGCCTCCTCCAGGTCCGCCCCGGACACGGCGGCCGCGGCGAACGGCACCATCATGAAGCCCGCCTGGGCGATCGACGAGTAGGCGAGCAGGCGGACGATGTTGGTCTGCCGGAGCGCCGACAGGTTGCCGATCGTCATCGACAGGGCGGCCAGGACCCACAGCATCGGGGCCCAGATGTCGGACAGCGACGGGATCGCCAGGTAGAGCACCAGCAGCATGGCCACGAAGCCCGCCGCCTTGGAGCTCACCGACAGGTAGGCGGTCACCGGCGTCGGCGCGCCCTCGTAGGTGTCGGGGGCCCACCAGTGGAACGGCACCGCGGAGACCTTGAACCCGAAGCCCGCCAGTATGAACAGCACGGCCATGGTGAGCAGCGGCTGGGCCTCCATGCCGGCGGTGGCGGCGGCGATGCCGGCGAAGGACACCTCGCCGGTGAGGCCGAACAGCAGCGACACGCCGTACAGCAGGATCGCCGTCGAGAGCACGCCGAGGATGAAGTACTTCATGGCGGCCTCGTTCGACTTCATGTCGCCCTTGCGCCACCCGGCGAGCATGTACAGGGGGCCGGTGGTCAGTTCGAGGCCGACGAAGAGGACGATGAGGTCACGGGACGAGGCCATGACCATCGAGCCGAGCATGGAGGCCAGGAGGAGCAGGTAGTACTCGCCCTGGTAGTACCGGTCGGACTCGATGTACTGGTGGGACATCAGGAAGACGATGTACCCGGCGATCAGGAAGAGGCCCTTGAGCACCAGGGCGAACTGATCGACCACGTACGAGCCGTCGAACATCGACCGCACGGTCCCGTCCATGGCCAGCGCCGCCAGCGGCAGCAGGGCCAGCGCCGTGCCGGCCACGGCAACGGTCGCCGTCCAGTACTTCCGCGGCCGCGGCAGGACGAGGTCGAGGGCGAGCACCACGAGCAGGGTGGCAACCACCACCAGCTCGGGCGCAAGCGCCAGGTAGTCGACTTCGAAGCTCAAATCACCACCTCATCCAAAGACCATGTCGACCAGGGCGGTGATGCTGTCGGTGGTCACGTTGAAGATGATCTTCGGGTAGAAGCCCACGGCCACCGTGAGGATGATCAGCGGAATCCACGCCAGCGCCTCGTAGCGGTCGACGTCGTGGAACTCGTGGCCGAGCCACTCCTCCTTGGGCTCACCCAGGTTGACCTTCTGCAGCATCATCAGCATGTAGCCGGCCGTCAGCACCGTGCCGATGGCGCCACCGACCATCGCCGTCCGGAACACGCCGAGCGGCAGCCCGGGCAGCGGGTTGTAGGAGGCGACCAGCGACATGAACTCGCCCCAGAAGCCGGCGAGGCCGGGCAGGCCCAGCGAGGCCATCGCCGTGAAGGCGAGGATGCCGCCGAGGACCGGCATCAGCTTCATGTTCCCGCCGAGGCGGGCCATCTCACGGGTGTGGTACCGGTGATGGATCGACCCGGCGAGGAAGAACAGCAGGCCGGTGATCAGACCGTGGGCGACCATGCCGATCACCGAGGCGTTGATGCCGACGTCGGTGAGGGTGGCGACGCCCAGCATCGTGAAGCCCATGTGGCCGACCGACGAGAAGGCGATGAGCCGCTTCATGTCGGTCTGCGCGAGGCAGGCCAGCGAGCCGTAGATGATCCCGATCACCGACAGGATGGCGATGGCCGGGGCCCAGGCCCGGGCCTGCTCCGGGAGGATCGGGATGGCAATGCGGATGAAGCCGTAGCCACCGAGCTTCAGGAGGATGGCCGCCAGGAGCACCGAGCCCACGGTGGGGGCGGCGGTGTGGGCGTCCGGCAGCCAGGAGTGCAGCGGCCACATCGGGACCTTCACCGCGAAGCCGAGGAACATGCCGGCGAACACCAGGGCGGCGAAGGTGCCGGTGAACGCACCGGCGGCGCCGAGCTCGGTGAGGGCCGGAATGTCGAAGGTGCGGGCCGCCAGGAGCTCGCCCGACCGGAGGTACAGGGCGAGGAAGCCCAGCAGCATGAACGCCGAGCCGAACAGCGTGAAGATGAAGAACTTGATCGAGGCGTAGAGCCGGGTCTCGACCTCCCTCTTGAAGCCCGGGACCTTCCTCATTGTCCGGTCGCCCCAGATCCCGATCATGAAGTACATCGGGAGGAGCACGACCTCGAAGAAGATGAAGAAGAGGACCAGGTCCAGCGCCACGAAGGTGCCGTTCATGCCCGTGGCCAGGATCAGCATGAGGATGAGGAACGCCTTCGGGTTCTTCGGCTCATCCCAGTGGTTCCAGGAGTAGATCACGCACAGGACCACGATGAACGTCGAGAGGACGAGGAGAGGCAGGCTGATCCCGTCGACGCCCAGGTGGAAGTTGGAGTTGATCGCCCCGATCCACGGGAGGTTGACCTCGAACTGATAGACGTTGTAGCCGCTCGCTGCGTAGTCGAAGCCGGCGACGACGCCCATGCTCACCACGAACGCCACGAGCGCGGTCACGAGACCGACGCCCTTGATGGCGTCCTCGCGCTCCTTGGGGATGAGCCCGATCAGGAGCGCACCCACCAGGGGCACGAAGACCACCAGTGGTAGTGCCCAGCTATCGAACCATTCCATGTGAAGGCCTCTCCTCCATCGATCCCTATATCACGAACATGAACACGGCTGCGAGCACGATTGCGCCACCGACGAATGCGGCTGCGTACTGCTGGACGCGACCCGTCTGCCACTTGCGGACCACGCCGCCGGCCCCGTCGGTGATCGCCGACAGACCGTTGACGATCCCGTCGACGCCCCGCTGGTCGAGACCGTTGTAGACGAACCTGCCCAGCAAGACCATCAGGCCGCCGACGGCGTTGACGATGCCGTCGATGATGTAGGTGTGGGTCCAGTTCACGAAGCGGGCGACCGGACCCATCGTGGCGTGGGTGATCCCGTCGGCGAGATCGTCGAGGAAGTACTTGCGGCGGAACAGCGGGTAGAGCAGCGGGATCTCGAAGCTGTCCCGGGCCTGTTGGGTCTCCTTGTCCTTGCCGTAGAGCAGCCAGCCGAAGAGCAGGCCGAGGACGCCGGCGGCGAGACCGACCCCGGCGAGGAAGAAGTCGATGGACTCGGCGTGGTGGTCACCCATGGGCACGCCGCGGACCGCCAGCCACTCGGTGAAGCTCCCGATGCCCGGGATCGAGACGCCCGGGATGTTGAGGAGGCCGAACAGGACCGACGGGACCGCGAGGGCGACCAGCGGCCCGGTCATGATCGACGGCGACTCGTGCGGGTGGCCGTGGCCCTTGTAGGTGCCGTGGAAGGTGAGGGCGATGCACCGGGCCATGTAGAAGGCGGTGATGAAGGCGCCGCCGATGGCGATCCACATCACCGCGGTCCAGCCCTCGTGACCGAGGGTGGCCAGGATCTCGTCCTTGGACCAGAAGCCGGCGAGCGGGAAGATGCCGGCCAGGGCGAGGGAGCCGATCACGAACGTCCGGTAGGTGGTGGGCATGTGCTCCTTGAGGCCGCCCATGTCGGACATGTTGTTGGAGTGGACGGCGTGGATCACCGAGCCGGCGCCGAGAAAGAGCAGCGCCTTGAAGAAGGCGTGGGTGAACAGGTGGAACACGCCGGCCGTGTAACCGCCGGCGGCCACCGCCGTCATCATGTAGCCGAGCTGGGAGACGGTCGAGTACGCCAGGACCTTCTTGATGTCGTCGGCGACCAGGGCGAGGAGCCCGATGGCGAAGAGGGTGATGGTGCCGATCGTCACCATCACGACCCGGGCGTCCGTGGCGAGGTGCTCGAACAGCGGGAAGGTCCGGGCCATCAGGTAGATGCCGCCGGTGACCATGGTGGCGGCGTGCATGAGGGCCGACACCGGGGTGGGGCCAGCCATGGCGTCGGGCAGCCAGATGTGGAGGGGGAACTGCGCCGACTTGCCCATGGCGCCGAAGAACAGGAGCAGGCCGGCGGTCACCGCCACACCGCCCAGGGCGGCCGAGCCCTCGGCGGCCAGGTGCTCCAGCTCCGAGAAGGAGAAGGTGCCCATGACGACGCCGAGGATGGCGGCTCCGAGGAGGAGGCCCACGTCGGCGAGCTTGTTCACCATGAAGGCCTTGTTGCCGGCCTTCACGTTCGCCAGGTCCTCCCAGTAGAAGCCGATCAGGAAGTAGGAGGCCACGCCGACGCCCTCCCAGCCGAGGATCAGCTGGATCAGGTTCGGGGCCGACACCAGCACGAGCATCGCCCCGGCGAACAGGGAGAAGGCGGCGAAGAACCAGGGCACCCGGCGGTCGCCGTGCATGTACCCCATGGCGTAGGTGAACACCAGGACGCCGACGACGTTGACCAGGAGGTACATCATCACGGCGAGGCCGTCGATCACCCACCCGAGCTCGAAGGAGAGCCCCGAGCCGATCCGGCCGATCTCGAAGACGTACTCGGTCACCACCGGGGAGACCATGTTCTGGACGAACATGGCGACCGCCCAGATGCAGTTGATGGCGAGGGCGCCGACGGCGATCTCGCCGCCCTGGTTGGGCAGCCGCTTCCCGAAGGCGAGGATCGCCAGGAACGCCACGAAGGGCAGGGCGATCATCACGCCGGCGGTGTCGTGGAAGAACCCGCCTTCGGTGCCGAAGTGCGCATCGGCTGCGAGCAGGAGCGAGGAAGCCACCACTACCACCTCATCAGGGTCATGTCGTCGGCGTTGGCGGAACGCCGGTTGCGGAAGATCAGGATGACGATCGCCAGTCCGATGCCCACCTCGGCGGCGGCGATCGTGATGATGAACACGGTGAACACCTGGCCGAGGGCCTGGGTCGTGGCCAGCAGCGACTCGAAGGCGACCATGTTCAGGTTGACGGCCGCCAGCATCAGCTCCACGGACAGCAGCACCAGCACCAGGTTGCGCCGGGTGAGCAGACCGTACACGCCGATCGAGAACAGGGCGGCGCCGAGGATCAGGAACTGGACGATCGTCATGCGAGGCCACCCCTCTGCTCTTCCTCGAGCGGCGTCAGGTCACGACGGGCGATGGTGATGCCGCCGACCAGGGCCCCGAGGAGGACGAAGCCGACCACCTCGAAGGGGATCACGAAGCGGGTGACCAGCATCTCGCCGAGCGTGTCGGTGGAGGTCGGGTCGCCGATCGTGGCGAGGGTCGCATCCCCGAAGGCCTCGACCGAGGCCCAGGTGATCAGGGCGAAGAGGGCGACCGCGAGCACGCCGGGCAGGGCCCGCTTGTCCCCCGACAGGGTCTCGTCGATGCCGGTCGGCGCCCGGGTGATCATGATCCCGAACAGCAGCAGGATGATCACGGCTCCCACGTAGACGAGGACCAGCGCCCAGGCGACGAACTCCGCCGAGAGCAGCAGGAACAGGGCGGCGACGCCCCCCATGGCGCCCACCAGGAAGAGGGCGGCGTGCACCACGTTCTTGGCGGTCACCACCCGGAACCCGGCCAGCAGCGTGGCCAGGCCGACGACCGAGAAGGCCCAGTTGGAGGGCTCGGAGATCCAGGTGTCGAACGTCACTTCTCCAGCTCCGGCTGGTCGGGGACGGTGGCGAGCCAGGCAGAAAGCTGTTCCTTGTCGTGCATCAGGTCACCCATGCGGGACTCCGAGTACTCGTACTCGGGGCTCCAGAAGAGGGCGTCGAACGGGCAGACCTCGACGCAGATGCCGCAGTACATGCAGAGGGCGAAGTCGATGTCGAACCGGTCGAGCTTGTTGCGCACCTTGATGCGGCCACCCGGCTTCTCCGGCGGCAGCTCCTCCTTGTGCCCCTCGATGTAGATGCACCAGTCGGGGCAGTTGCGGGCGCACAGCATGCAGACCGTGCACGCCTCCTGGTCCAGGGCGATGACGCCCCGGGCCCGCGGCACGAGCTGCTCCTTGACCTTCGGGTAGTTGACCGTCGCCAGGTACTTCTTGGGCCGGAAGATGGTCCTGAACATCGTGTAGAGCAGGACCCACATGCCCTTGGCGAGACCGGCTCCGGGGATCGTCCGACTGCTCACAGCACCACCTTGAAGACACCGGTGAGGATCACGTTCGCCAGCGAGATCGGGATCAGCCACTTCCAGGCCAGCGACTGGAGCTGGTCCTGACGGACCCGGGGGAAGGCCCACCGGAACCAGATCATGGCGAACACGAGGATGAGGCTCTTCACCACGAGGATCACCGGCCCCAGGTACTCGAGGGCGTCGGCGGGGATCCCGGGGAGATACCAGCCACCGAGGAACAGGGTCACCGCGATGGCCGACATCGAGAACATGTTGGCGAACTCGGCGAGGAAGAAGAACAGGAACCGGAATCCGGAGTACTCGGTGAGGTAGCCCATGACCAGCTCCGACTCGGCGATCGGGAGGTCGAAGGGGATACGGGAGAGCTCCGCCAGCGAGGCGATCACGAAGATCACGAACCCGACGATCTGCAGGATCACGAACGGGTATCCCGCCTCGATCTGCGCCTCGACGATGCCCTGCATGCTCATCGTCCCGGCCATGATCACCACCGCCAGGGCCGAGAAGACCAGGGGCAGCTCGTAGGCGATCATCTGGCCGGCCGCACGGAGGCCGCCGATCAGCGAGTACTTGTTGGCCGACGACCACCCCGCCATCAGGACCCCCACCGTGGTCAGGGAGGAGATGGCCAGGGCGTAGAAGATGCCGACCGAGAGGTCGCGGAAGATCAGGCCCGGGCCCCAGGGGATCACCACGAACAGGGCGACCGTGCCCATCATCACCACGACCGGGGCGAACTTGAAGACCGGCTTGTCGGCGTCGCGGGGGATCAAGTCTTCCTTCTGGAAGAACTTGATGCCGTCGGCGAGCAGCTGGGCCCAGCCCCACCGGCCGCCGGCGAAGTACGGGCCGACGCGGGCCTGCATCTTGGCGGAGAGCTTCATCTCGCCGAAGCCCACGACCATGCCGATGAGCGGGATGGCCAGGGCGACCAGGAGCAGCTTCGCCACCAGGGCGACCCAGAAGTTGCTGAGCAGGTCGGCGATCATCGGTCCACGTCCCCCAGCACGAAGTCGAGCGAGCCCATGATGGCGATGATGTCGGGGAGCAGGACCCCCTCCAGCACCCAGGGCAGGATGGAGATGTTGGAGAAGCTGGCCGAGCGGATCTTCACCCGGTAGGGCCCGTTGTTCCCGTCGGAGACGAGGTAGTAGCCCATCTCCCCCTTCGGGTTCTCCGCACGGACATAGGTCTCGCCCTTGGGGACCTTGATGACCTTCGGCACCTTGGCCTGGATCGGGCCGGACGGGATGCCGTCGATCGCCTGCTTCACGATCCTGGTGGACTCGCGGATCTCGTTGAGACGGACCCACCAGCGGTCGTAGCAGTCGCCGTTGGTGCCGGTGACCACGTCGAACTCGAAGTCGCCGTAGGGCAGGTAGTCCTCGACCTTGCGCAGGTCGAGGTCCACGCCCGAGGCCCGGAGGTTCGGGCCGGAGAGGCCGAAGGAGGCGCCCACCTCGGCGGGGATCACCCCGATGCCCTTGGTCCGGGCATGGATGATCTCGTTGCCGCCGACCAGGTTCTCGAGCTCGTCGCAGACCTCGAGGACCCGGTCCATGGCGGCCCGGGCGTCCCGGTAGAAGCCGGCCGGCAGGTCCTGGACGATCTTGCGGGTCTGCGAGCCCGAGCCGTAGGCGGGCTTGACGCCACCGACTCGGTTGAAGTTCGGGTGGAAGCGGCCGCCGGTGACGCTCTCCATGAGGTCGAGGACACGCTCCCGCTCGCGGAGGGCGAAGAACAGCGGGGAGGCCGCACCCAGCTCCAGCGGGTAGGAGGCCATGAAGACTAGGTGGGAGGCGATCCTCGCCATCTCGGTGAGGATCAGCCGGATGTACTGGGCCCGCGGCGGGACCTCCAGCTCCATGATCTTCTCGCAGGCCACGATGAACGGGATCTCGTTGGCGTAACCGGAGACCCAGTCGATGCGGTTGACGATCGTGGTGATCTGGGCGTAGGTCCGCACCTCGGCGAGCTTCTCGTAACCCCGGTGCATGTAGCCGATCACCGGCTGGACGTCGAAGGCACGCTCGCCGTCGACCCGGGCCACCAGGCGGAGCACGCCGTGCGTCGACGGGTGCTGCGGCCCGATGTTGAGGGTCATGTCCTCGGTCTCGAGCTCGACCGAGACCGAGACCTCGCTGAGGTGGCGGATCGTGTCGGAGTCGATGGTCATCAGGCCTCCGGGTTCTCCGTGCTCGGCTCGTCGGCGGCACCGGAATCGCCCGGCATGCCCTCGACATCGACGTCACCCGGCCATGGCTTCACCTCACGGCTGAGGAGGGGGAAGCTCTTGCGCAGCGGGTGGCCGACGAAGCCCGTGGGAAGGTACAGGTTGATCAGGTTGGGATGGCCCTCGAAGGTGATGCCGAACATCTCGTGGGCCTCCCGCTCGTGCCAGTTGGCCCCGGCGTAGACGCCGACGATGCTGGCGATGGTGGGGTTCTCCCGGTCGATGTCGGTGGAGAAGGTGACCCTCCTCCCCTCGGCGAGGTCGCCCACCGTCGAGATCACCTCGATCCGCTCCTCCACCGGCTCGGAGAGCGGGAAGCCGACCGCCACGTCGTTGGCCCACTCGATCGCCGAGAGGAACGAGAAGAAGACGAAGCCCAGCTCCTCCTTGGCGATGCGATGGGTCTCGACCCACCACTCGGCGGGGACACGCACCTTGACGGTCCCGAAGTGGATCTCGGCAACGCCGCCGACCGCCGCGGCGACGCCGTCGGCGAACTCCTGCAGGGGGTGGACCGTCGCGGTCCCGGTCTGCTCGGTCACGTCAGACTGGTTGGAGGTCACTTCTGTTCCACTTCTCCCGGACGTCCTCGCCCTGGATGATCTTCTGGAGGAGGACGATGCCCTCGAGCAGCGCCTCGGGCCGCGGCGGGCAGCCCGGCACGTACACGTCGACCGGGATGAGCTGGTCGACGCCCTTGGTCACGGAGTACGAGTCCCAGTAGGGGCCGCCGCAGTTGGCGCAGGAGCCCATTGAGATCACGTACTTGGGCTCGGGCATCTGCTCGTAGAGACGCCGCATCGACGGCGCCATCTTGTCGGTCACGGTGCCGGCCACGACCATCAGGTCGGCCTGACGGGGCGAGGACGGCAGCGGGATGATCCCGAACCGCATGAAGTCGTACCGGGGGCTGGACGCGGCCATCAGCTCGATGGCGCAGCAGGCCAGGCCGAACTGGAACAGCCACAGGGAGTACTTGCGGGACCAGTTGAGCAGCCAGGACACCGGCTTCGGGGCCCCGAACTTCTGGATCACTCCCACCGGAGGACTCCCTTCTTGGCGGCGTAGACGAGACCCTCGACGAGGGTCAGCGTGAAGATGATGATGGCGACGAGACCGAAGACGCCCAGGCGCTCGGCGGCGATGGCCCACGGGAACACGAAGACCGCCTCGACGTCGAAGAGCAGGAACAGCAGGGCGAAGATGAAGTAGCGAACGTAGGTCTGGCTCCACCCGGTGCCGACGGGGTCGACGCCGCACTCGTAGGTCTCCTCCTTGGCCGGCTGCGGCCGGGAAGGACGGAGCACCGCGGCGACGCCCAGCATCACCAGAACCAGGACGGCGCCGAGGACGATGAACGCGCCGACCGTCAGGTAGCTCTCGAAGTAGGTGCTCATGCCTATGTCTCTGGCCCTAGGTGGACGGGGGCGAGTATAAGCGGCCCCCGGCGTGGTCCGAAGTCGAGCCCGCTCTACCCTCCCCTCGTGCCCGAAAAGCCCTCATACGACGGCCGCGGACTGGTCAACCTGGCGGCCGAGATCGAGCTCCGACTCACGGGCGAGTCGGCGTGGACGGGCCTGTCCGAGCGATCGGTGGTGCCCGACGCCGACACCTATGTGCTGGTCCTGTTCGACGGCCTCGGGGTGGCCCAGCTGGACCATCCGGCCGCCCGCCGGCTCGCCGCCGACCACGCCGCCACGCTGGAGGCCCCCTTCCCCACCACCACCAGCGTCTCCATGGCCACCGTGGCCACCGGACTGCCCCCGTCCCGGCACGGCCTCGTGGGCCACCTGGTGTGGCTCGAGGAGCACGACAGGGTGGTCAACACCCTGAAGTGGGTCGACCTCACGGGAGCGCCGGTCGACCACGACTACGCCACCTTCCTCCCCCGCCCCAACCTGTGGGAGCGCCTCCGTGCCGCGGGGATCGAGCCGGTCACCGTCCAGTTCGACGGCTTCGACGGCACGCCCTTCTCCCGCCTCGTCTACCGGGGCGCCCGGTTCGAGCGGGCGTGGGACCTCGACGACATGGCGGAGGCGACGGTGATGCTCGCCTCCCGACCGCGGCGGCTGGTCTTCACCTACTTCCCGTCGGTCGACGTCGCGGGCCACGTCACCGGGCTGGGCACGACCGAGTTCTCCGAGGCGATGGCCCAGGCCGCGTCGCTGTGGGACCGCATCGCCTCCAGCCTCCCTCCCGGCGCTGTGCTGCTGGGCACCGCCGACCACGGCCTGGCCGAGTTCCCGCCGGACCGGAAGCTGATCCTGGAGAAGACGGCCTACCCGGGGCTCCGTTACGCCGGCGACAGCCGGGGCGTCCAGCTGTGGGGCGACCCGGCGGAAATGGAGGCGCTGGCCGACCGGACGGGCGGAGTGCTGGCCGATCCGGCCGGGCTGATCGGCCCCGACCCGACGGGAACCGCCCTGGCCCGGCTGGGCGGGAAGGTCCTGTTGCCCCCGGACGACGTCGCCGTGATCCCGCCCGGGTTCGACAAGCGGCTCGCCTGCTACCACGGTGGGCTGAGCCTTGCCGAGGTCGAGATCCCCCTGCTGATCGGCTAGGCCGAGAGCTCCCGGCCCCGGCGCAGCCAGGCCTCCGCCACCTCGTAGAACGGCTCGGTGTGCTGCTCGAGGGCGATGGCGACGAAACGGGCCTCGGCGGCCGCCCGGGCCACCATGTCGGGCGTGTAGCCGTAGGTGACCTGGTGCTCCTCGAACTCGTCCTCGTCGACGATCTCCACGCTCCCGTCGAGACGGACGACCACGTCGAGGTCGAGGTCGACCATCTCGTAGCGGTCCGGCGTGACCCAGCGGGGCTGGGTGGTGATGTCGACGAAGTGGGTCAGGTCCGTCTCCCGCTCCGATGCGAGGCCGTTGTAGTGGAGGTGCCACCAGCCCTCGTGCGGGGCGCAGGCGACGGCGTCGCCGACGGTGGGCTTCCACTCCACCTCCCCCTTCCAGCGGCGGGACCCGGGAGGGAAGTAGCACCAGGTGCCGTGCTCGTCCTCGCCCAGCCACAGGGCCTCGAATCCCCAGTGCAGGTGGTCGGGATACTTGAGGAACTGGACGACTACGGGGCGCACGGCGGAATGGTAGGTGCCGACACGGTGTCGGGTCTCGCCCGGGCCCTCCCCGCTTATCCTCGGGCCCCGAGATGGACGCCATCATCGCCTTCCTCGCCGGGGCAGCCGCCACCGTCTTCGCCGTCGACCTGTGGGTCAACTACGCAAGGCGGCCGCGCCCGCACGTCATCGCCTACGCCGTCGGGATCACGATGTTCGCCCTGGCGACCTGGGCCCTGTTCGCCGCCCAGGTCTGGGAGTGGAACCCCTTCTACTACCGGGTCTTCTACCTGTTCGGCGCCGTCCTCAACATCCCCTACCTGGCCCTGGGGTCGATGTTCCTGGTGGGCGGGAAGCGGGCCGGCCACATTATGACGGTGCTGCTGGGAGCCTTCTCGGCGATCTCGGTGACCCTGGTGGGGACCACGGGGTTCCAGAAGGAGCGGCCGGCAAGGGGAATCCCCCACAACATGTTC
>QGUS01000225.1 GCA_003242515.1 Actinomycetota bacterium | reverse complement strand
CTCGGGAATTCGGCGGGGGTGTGGATCCCCCTGGGGTCGGCGCGGCGCTCGTCGCTCATGCCGGCTCCCGGGAGGGGCCGGCGGCCTGGGCCACGGCGTCGGCGAGGGGCACCCCGCGGGTGTCCCGGTCCTCGCCGTAGCGGCGCAGGCCGACCGTGCGGTCCTCCACGTCGCGGTCTCCGACGACCACGACGAACGGGTGCTTCTGCGTGATCGCCCGGCGGATCTTGTCGCCCACGGTCTCCGAGGACCGGTCGACCTCCACCCGCAGGCCCTCGGCGGCGAATGCGGCCGCGACCTCGTCGGCGTACTCCAGGTGCCGGTCGGCCACCGGGACCACGGTCACCTGGACCGGGGCCAGCCAGGCCGGGAAGGCGCCGGCGTAGTGCTCGGTGAGGATGCCGATGAACCGCTCGATGGAGCCCGCCTTGGCGCAGTGGATCATGTACGGCCGCATCGGGACGTTCCCCGGCGACACGTATTCGAGGCCGAACCGCTGCGGGTTGTTGAAGTCGAGCTGGACGGTGCCCATCTGCCAGCTGCGGCCGATGGCGTCCTTGACGTGGATGTCGATCTTCGGGCCGTAGAAGGCGCCCTCGCCCGGGGCGACCGTGTATTCGATGCCCTCGGCGTCGAGCGCCTCGGCGAGGAGCCGCTCGGCGATCTCCCATTGGTGGGTCTCCCCCACCGACTTCTCCGGTCGGGTGCTCAGCTCGGCCCGGATGTCCGCCGCCTGGAACCCGAAGGTGCGCTGCCACTCCAGGACGAACCGGAGCTGGTGGCGCAGCTCGTCGCCCAGCTGCTCCTCGGTGCAGAAGGTGTGGGAGTCGTCCTGGGTGAAGCCCCGGGCCCGGAGCAGGCCGTGGACGACACCGGACTTCTCGTACCGGTAGACGGTGCCCAGCTCGGAGAGGCGCAGCGGCAGGTCCCGGTAGGACCGGGTGCGGCTCTGGTAGATGAGGATGTGCCCCGGGCAGTTCATGGGCTTGACCTGGTACTCCACGTCGTTGTCCATGACCATCCGGGGGTACATGTTCTCGGCGTAGTAGTCGAGGTGCCCCGAGGTCCTCCACAGGTCCGCCTTCATCAGGTGCGGGGTGAAGACGAACTCGAACCCGTACTTCTCGTGGAGGGCCCGGCTGCGGTCCTCCACCAGCTTCCGGAGCATGCCCCCCTTGGGGTGCCACACGGCGAGGCCGGAGCCGACGGCGTTGGGGAAGCTGAACAGGTCGAGCTCGGGACCGAGACGGCGGTGGTCCCGCTTCTCGGCTTCCTCGAGCCGGTGCAGGTACTCGTCCAGCTCCTTCTGCGACGGCCAGGCGGTCCCGTAGATGCGCTGCAGCTGGTCCCGCTTCTCGTCGCCGCGCCAGTAGGCGCCGGAGCTGCGGAGCAGCTTCACGGCCGGGATGCGGCCGGTCGACGGCAGATGCGGGCCGCGGCAGAGGTCGATGAAGTCGAGGTTCCTGTAGGCGGTGACGATCTCGCCGCCCTCCACCTCACTGGCGGCCTCGCCGGGGTCCACCGACTCGATGATCTCCACCTTGTACTTGTGGTCGGCGAAGACCTCCAGCGCCTCATCGCGGGTGAGGACGACCCGCTCGAACGGCTGGTCCTCGGCGATGATCCGGTGCATCCGGGCCTCGATCCGCTCGAGATCCTCCGGCGAGAACGGCCTGGAGACGCCGAAGTCGTAGTAGAAGCCGTCCTGGATGGGCGGGCCGATGGCGAAGGTCGCGTCCGGGAACTCGGTGAGCACGGCCTGGGCGAGCACGTGCGCCGAGGAGTGCCTGAGGATGTGCAGGCCCTCGGGGTCCTTCAGCGTGATCACCTGGAAGTCGCCGCTCTCGGTGATCGGCCGGCTCAGGTCGAGCAGCTGCCCGTTGAGCTTCACCGCCACCGCGGCCTCGGCCAGCCTCGGCCCGATGGACCTGGCCACCTCGAGACCGGTCACCCCGTCCGGGTGCTCGACCTCGGAACCGTCTGGGTATCTGAGTACTACAGCCAATGTCTCACTCGTCTAGCCTGACGGCGCAGAGTAGTGACGGCCATGGGGGTATCGGCCGTCGTTCCGTACAGAGGGATCGGTAGTAGATGGATGCTCTTCAACTCGTCGAGTCGCTGCACCCTGGTGCGCTGATCCGTGAGCTCGCGGCCGGGGCGAACCGGGTGTTCCGGGTCGTCGCTTCCGACGGGGGCTCCTCGATCGTCAAGGTGTACCCCGTGCACTCCCGCGAGCGCCGTGAGCGACGGGCCCTCGAGTCCCTCTCCGGCGTCTCCGGCGTGCCCCGGATCCTGGGCAGCGGCACGGAGGGCGACCTGGCCTGGCTCCAGATGACCGACTGCGGCAACTGGACTCTCGCCAGCCTCCCCCGCAACGACGCCGCCCTGGAGGCGGCCGGCCGCATCCTGCGGGGCCTCCACGACGCCGATGCCTCCATCACCAACCTCAGCGTGGGCATCGACGCCGAGTACGTGAAGAGCCACTTCCGGTCCACGCTGGAGCGCCTGGAGCGCTACCGCCGCCGCTTCGAGATGGACCGGGCCGTGCTGGAGGCGGCCATGCAGATCGAGCCGCCCCTGGCGACCGACCCCGTCCCGATCCACACCCGTCCCCTCCCCAGCAAGTTCGTGGTCAACGAGGAGGGCCAGGTCTCCCTCGTCGACTGGGAGTGGGCCACGCTCGGGCCGCCGGAGCACGACCTGACCCTCGCCGTGTGGCAGATCGCGATGCGGCTCGGCGAGGACGCCGCCGCCGTCTTCCGCCGGGGTTACGGGGCGGAGCTGCCCGAGAGCCGCTACCGCTCGTGGGTGGCCTATCACGCCGCCGTGATGATGCTCGACGCCGCCGAGGTGAGGGACGGCCGCCTGGGCGACCTCTCCTACCTGGTGGACGAGCTCACCAACGCCGTCACCGGCAACTGATCGAGCGGAAATACCGGGTTTTCCACAGGTCCCGTCCTACGCTGCGCGTGCCTTTGGCGCGAAGAAAGGACGGACATGCTCGAAGCGCTCGTCGTTGCAACCGCAACCACCGGCTTGTTCGCCTTGGCCAAAGGGTTCAGGGGACATGAGAGGTTGGCGGAACCCTCGGTCATGGCAGTGCATCGGGACGATCGGGAGGACGATCTCCCCTGCCCCTGGTGCTACGCACCCACCAGCGAGACGGACTCCCGCTGCAGCGGGTGCGGTCGGCTCTTCGGCTGACAAAGCCGGGTAGGGGCCGTTCAGCCCTTATCGTGAGGGCATGAGCAGAGTCGGGCTCGTGCTCGGCGGTGGGGGCATCACCGGCGCATCCTTCGAGATGGCCACGCTCATGGCGCTGGAGCTGGCCACCGGATGGTCCGCCAACGATGCGGATGTGATCGTCGGCACCTCGTCGGGTGCGTTCGTCGCGTCCCTGGTCCGTCATGACGCCCTCGAGCTCGACTCCCTGGTCGGCCCGCAGGACGACCGCGAGGACGTCACCGAGCGGATCCGCAACCACGTGTTCAGCAAGGGTCCGGGCACCGGGATCGTCCCCTGGGTACGGCACGGCGCCTCCCCGGGCGCCCCCCCCCGGGCCCTAA
>QGUS01000224.1 GCA_003242515.1 Actinomycetota bacterium | reverse complement strand
CGGGATTTTTATAAAAGGCCAGCCTGAGGCCATCCAGGTCGGGCACGGCATCAGGCTAACGGCCCGATCCCGTGGTCAGGACCGGCTCAGGGTTCGAGCTGGTCGGGAGTGATGACGGGCCACTCCGCGTCCATCGCCGCCTTCTCGAGCTTGTAGTTGTGGCGGCGCTTCCAGAACTTCGTCTTCCAGACGCGGAAGCGGCGCGGCTCCGGTTCCGGCGGCGCGACATTGCGCACGGGAGCCTTGTTGCCCTTCAGTTCGGGCAGGACGATCTCGTCGGGATCGTCCACCTGGCGAAGCAACTGGTGTGCTGCGTGGCGGGTCGCCCGGTGCTGGAAGCGACGTTCCTCGCGCGTGGGCTTCTCGGTGTAACCGGGGATCTCCTTGCGGTGTGCTCTCGACCGTTGTGCCATTTCGCAACCTCCTGTTCTTCGCGCGGTCCGATGCCTTCAGGAGGCCGATGGCGGAGCACGGCCGCTCACCATGCCTGGAAGCTAGCACGGGGCTCCGGTTCGCGGGGAGGGCCGGAGGTCACTTTTGTCGACGGCCCGCGGCGGCCCCCGGTACCCGGCTGGATCAGAAGATCCCGGGGATCAACCGTCGGGGCACCCGGCGGCGGTAGGAGGCATAGGCCGGATAGCGGACGCGGAGCAGACGCTCCTCGTAGTCCGACTTGACCAGCAGCAGCGCCGTGAGGGCCAGCCACCCGACCATGGCGTACATGCTCCCGGCGACCAGGGCGACGCCGAGGATCAGCAACAGCAGTCCCCCGTACATGGGGTGGCGGACCAGCCCGTAGATCCCTTCGTCCCGTAGCTCCGCCCCGTCCTTGGGGTCGGGGAGCACCGTCAGGTCCCTCCCGGCGGACACCGACGCCGAGCCGCCCATCACCGCGCCGAGCACGGCGAGGATCAGGCCCAGGCTGGAGAGGATCGGGTGCAGCTCGTAGTTCTCGAGGTTGCCGTCGGTCATCGCCCCGACCAGCGTCAGGAGGATCAGGGCCAGCTGGGCGGCGGCGAGCCAGGTCCCCACGGGACGGTCGGTCACCCAGTGACGGATCAGCAGGTCCACCCCCTGGGGCCGCAACCGGCGGAGGGCCTCCGAAGCGGTCAGCCCGTCGCCGACCGAAGCCTCGGGCCAGACGTCGCACAACGGGCGGAGGACGAACTCGCGCTCGGTGGCCAGCGGATGCGGGATGACGACCCTCTCGTCATCGACCGCCGGCCCGTCGGTAGCGACGATGTCCAGGTCGAGGGTCCGCGGCCCCCACTCGATCGTCCGCTCCCTCCCCCGCTCCGCCTCGATGCGCAGGCACTCCTCCATCAGGGCGCGGGGCTCGAGATCGGTCTCGAGCAGGACGACCGCGTTGAGGAACGGGTCCTGCTCCGGTCCCCCCAGGGGCTCGGTCTCGTACAGGGCCGAGGTGGCCACGACCCTGCCCAGACGCTCCAGTCCGGCCTCACCCTCGCGGAGGTTCTCGAGCCGGTCACCGAGGTTGGATCCCAGGCCGATGGCGTAACGCGTCATCTCTCCCTCTCGATGGTGACGGAGACGTCGGCGAGCTCCACCTCGACCGGCGCCTGCGGCTTGTGGACGGTGACCGTCACCCGGTCGACGATCTCATGGGCCAGCACGGCGTCGGCGACGGACTGGGCCACCCGCTCGATGAGCTGGTGGCTCTCCGAGCGCACCACCCCGGCGATCTCCGACGCCAGCTTCCCGTAGTCCAAGGTCTGCGCCAGGTCGTCGGACCGTCCCGCCGGGCCCAGATCGAGGTGGGCGGTCACGTCGACCCGGAAGAGTTGTGGCCGCTCCCGCTCCTCCGGGTAGACGCCGTGCACGGCGAGGACCTCTATGCCCTTGAGGTCGATCCGGTCGCTCACTGCGATGAGGGTACGGGGATGAGCATCCGCCCCTCGGGGCCGAGGGCACGGCCCAGGATCTGCTGGATCACGGCCGTGGCGAGGATGGCGTCCTTGATCATCCCCGACTTCACCAGGTATCCCCCGAGCAGGCCTCCGACGGTGTCGTCGACGTGCTCCCTGTGGACGAGGACCCGGGCGTGCGGCCGGGCGAGCGCCTGCTCCAGGATGGAAAAGAAGCGCTCCGCATGGTCCGTGGTCGCCGGGTCGACGATCGGCACCGAGTAGGTGGCGATCCCCGCCTGCCGGTAGGCGGCGAGGTTCTGGTTGGCGGGGAGGAGGGAGACGATCGTGTTGATCTGGGCCTCCTCGACCAGCCAGGTGATCTCCTCCTCGCGCCGCACCCGGCGGTGCTGGAACCCGGATCCCCCCACCCGTTCGGAGACGGCCAGACGGTCGGCGATCACCCAGGTGAAACCACGCGGTTTGAGACCAGCGACCATCCGTGCCATCGCGGGCCGGAGGTTAGTTGTCGGCAGCAGCGTCCGAACCGGCCCGGAGGATGGGTTTTCGCGGATCAGTGCCTGGTCCCGAACAGGAGGGCCATCGCCTCGGCCCGGGTGGCGGGGTTGGACTCCATCACGCCACGCACCGCGGAGGTCACCGTCTTGGCCCCCGGCTTCTTGACGCCGCGCATGGACATGCACAGGTGCTCGGCCTCGATGACCACCAGCACCCCGAGAGGGTTGAGCTTCCGGTCCAGGGCATCGGCCACCTGGGCGGTGAGGCGCTCCTGCATTTGCGGCCGGCGGGCGTAGCCCTCCACGATCCGGGCCAGCTTGGAGAGCCCGGTCACCCGGCCGCGGGGCAGGTAGGCGACATGGGCCTCCCCGTGAAATGGCACGAAGTGGTGCTCGCACATCGAGTAGAAGGGGATCTCCCGGACCATGACGATCTCCTGGTAGTGCTCGTCACCGAAGGAGACGTCCAGCATCTCGCTGGGGTCCTGGTCGATGCCCTCGAAGACCTCGGCGTAGAAACGGGCCACCCGTTGCGGGGTCTCGAGCAGGCCCTCCCGGGTCGGATCCTCCCCGAGGGCCTCGATGATCTCGCGGACGGCCTTCTCGATGCGCTGCTGGTCGACGGGCATGCGGCGAGCGTACCCCGGCACCCGACGTCACGGCGGGCCTGGCGTTGGCGACAGACAGGGACAGGGTGGAGTAGGTCCACCCGGAAATTGGCTTGACATGCATCACGAGTGATGGCATAGTGACATCATCGTGATGTCATAGTGATGTCACGGGTGACACGAAAGGGACGCATATGTTCGCCGAAAGCCTGATGCTCACGATGCCGAGCATCGAGTCCATCCGAGAGATCCTCGGTCAAGAGGTCCGGGAGCAGCGCTGAATGCAGCTGGATCAGGCACTCCTGAACCTCGAGACCGCGGTCGAGACGCAGCTGAGGGTCGCCGGACCTGAGGCCACCGAGTTGGGGGCCCAGTTGATGGCGGCCCTTCAGCCTGCGATCCGCCAGACCTTCCTCGACGTCCTCTGCGCCGCCGCCGCCGAGGTCTCCAGTCAGCTGGCGGGCCAGAAGGTGGAGGTGAAGATGGTGGACGGCGACCCCGAGCTCGTGGTGACCGCCGACGAGACCACCCGCACCGCCTCCGACGAGGAGGAGGAGTTCGACCTCGAGGAGACCCGCAT
>QGUS01000010.1 GCA_003242515.1 Actinomycetota bacterium | reverse complement strand
GGTGGCGAAGTCGAAGTCCAGGTCGTCCACGTCCCGGCCCAGGAGGGCGTCGCGGACGCAGCCGCCGACGAGGTATAGCTGCTCCCCGGCTTCGGCGAAGAGGCCGGCCAGCTGTGCCGGCGGCAGGTCAGGCGCTCGCAGGACGTCGAGGGAGGGCACGGGATGCCCCAGGTTATCGGCACCCATGAACGAGGGCCGACCCGGCGGGTCGGCCCTCGTCAGCCATCGGAGGAGGAATGGCTAGTGCGTTCGGCGGGGGCTCGGTACCCCCTCGAGCGCAAGCCTCAAACGGCGACGCCCGTGGACATCACCTTGGCGCGCAACTCGTGCGTGTTGCGGGCGTGCGGCAGGACCGTCTCGACGTCGAGCGCACCGTCCGAGATCGCCCGGACGAACGCCTGGTCGAATGTCTGCATGCCGTAGAAGCCGCCGTCCTTGATGATGTCGAGCAGCGCCTGCGTGTCGCCGCCACGGACGACCCAGTCCTGGAAGCGCTCGTTGTTGGTGAGCACCTCGGTGGTCAGGACCCGTCCCATGGGGCCGTCGAGCAGCAGCTGGCTGATGATCGCCAGCAGGTGGTTCGCCAGCATGGTGCGGATCACCGGCTGCTGCGACTCCGGGAACATCGTCACGAAGCGGGAGATCGTCTCGGCCGGGTCCTTGGTCCGCATCGTCGTGATGACGAGGTGCCCGGTCTCGGCGGCGGACAGGGCGGCGCGAGCCGCCTCGGCGTCGGTGATCTCGGAGAGCATGATCACGTCGACGTCGTGGCGCAGGGCGCTGCGGATCGCGGTCGCCATGTCGGGCGTGTCGACGCCGACCTCGCGCTGGACCACCACGGAGTTCTTGTCCGGGTGGAGCACCTCGATCGGATCCTCGATGGTGAGGATCGCCCGGCTCTGGTGGGTGTTGATCCAGTCGATGATCGAGGACACCGTCGTGGTCTTGCCGGAGGACGACGGACCGGTCACGATCGCCAGCCCGGAGCGGGAGCCGGCCACCTTCTCGGCGATGCGGGGAAGGCCGAGGTCGGAGAAGGACCGGCTGCCGGCCTGGACGCGGCGCAGCACCAGGCTCACGGAGCCGCGCTGGCGGAAGGCGGTGATCCGGAAGCGGCCCAGCTCCTGCTTGCCGTAGGCGAAGTCCGCGGTGCCGTGGGCGGCGAAGTCTGCCCGCGCCTTGTCGGTGAAGAGGGCCTCGGCGTAGGCCGAGGTGTCGTCGGGACGCAGGGTCCCGAAGTCGGCGAGACGGCGGAGCTCACCGCCCGACCGCACGATCGGCGGCGAACCCACCTTAAGGTGGATGTCCGTGGCGTCCAGCGCCACGGCCGTCTGCAGCAAGGCGTCGATGTCTCTTTCCATGTTGTGAGTCCCCGAGTCGATGGCGGTCCCGGTTGTTATCGACCGTTGTAGGCCGGGAGTTGAGGGCAGATGGGTCAGATCGCCCAGTGGCGCCGGACCGCCGCGTGGACCCGCTCGAGGACCCCGGACTGGTCGTGGAGGGACGGGATCGGGGCCCCGCCGGGGATCTCACCCGCCAGGCCCCTCACCGTGGCCGCGACGCCCTCCTCCAGGCCGGCGAGGTCGTAGCCGCCCTCCAGGGCAACTACGGTCCGCTCCGGCGGGAAGGTGACCGTGAGCCTCGCCGCCATCCATCCGTAGTCGGAGGCGGTGAGGGACATGTGGGCGAGGGGGTCGTCGTGGTGGGCGTCGTACCCCGCCGACACGAGGACCCAGTCGGGCTCGAAGTGCTCCAGGAGGGGCATGACGATCCCGTCGAAGGCCTCCCGGTAGGCCTCCCCGCCCGTGTACGGCATGAGGGGGATGTTGACGGTGGTCCCGGCCGCCCCGCGGTCGATGTCCTCGACGACGCCCTCGTGGGGGTAGAGCGGGTTCTGGTGGAGCGAGACGTAGAGCACGCCCTCGTCGTCGAGGAAGGTGGCCTGCGTCCCGTTCCCGTGGTGGACGTCCCAGTCGACGACGGCGACGGTCTGGCCCCGCGCCCGGATCCGGGCGGCGGCGACGGCGACGTTGTTGAAGAGGCAGAACCCCATCGCCCGGTCCCGCAGGGCGTGGTGGCCGGGCGGTCGGGTGACGGCGAAGCCGGCGGTCCCGGTGCGGCCGGTCAGCTCCTCGACCACCGCGGTCACGGCGCCGGCGGAGCGGAGCGCGGCCTCCCAGGAGTCGGGCGATGCCACGGTGTCCCCGTCGAGGTGGCCGCCGCCCTTCCGGCAGAACCACTCGATGTAGTCGACGTAGTCCTCGTCGTGGACCCGCAACAGGTCGACCTGGTCGATCACCGGGGACTCGATGCGGATCGTCTCCAGGCCGGAGAGCTCGATGCCCCGCATCACGGCCGAGACGCGCTCGGGTCGCTCCGGATGCCCCACACCGGTGGCGTGGTCGTGGGAGACCGGGTGGCTGGCGACCACCAAACGCATGTCGTCCATACTCTCCCACAATGCGCGACCTACCCTCGATCGAGGGGACCTGGCCCGGCCGCATCGTCCTCCGCAGGGGATGGGCAAAGGCCGAGGCGAGACCGTGGAGCGACTCCTGGCCCGGGAGCCAGGTACGGATGGTCCGCGGCAGCCACCAGTTCCTCGAGGCCGTGTGCCGGACGCTCGCCGGGATGGGCGCGGCCCCGGTGCACTCCCCGGCGCTCTTCCCGTCCGCCAGCCCGATGTGGAGACGGGCCGGGTTCGAGGAGTACGAGAAGCTGATCGTCATGGAACGGGCCGTGGACTCCCGGCCCGCACCTGCCCATCCGGTCCGCCAGGCCGTGGAGCCGCCCTGGGACGAGATCGTCGCCATCGACGACGCCTCCTTCGACGGGTTCTGGCGGATGGGGCGGCTCGGGCTGGAGGAGGCGCTGCGGTCGACCCGACGCGGGGCGGTCCTGGTCACCGGCGAGGAGGCGATCGACGGCTTCGCCATCGTCGGGGCCGAGTTCGGCTTCTCCTACCTGCAGCGCCTCGCCGTGCGGCCCGAGGCGAGGGGCCGGGGACTGGGCGAGTCCCTGGTGGCTGCGTCCCTCTCCTGGGCCTCAGGGGCGGGGGCGCGCCTGATGATCCTCAACACCCAGCGGGACGGCGACGCGGCCCGTCGGCTGTACTCCCGGATGGGGTTCGCCGAGACCGGGGGCCATCTCCTCGTGCTGCGGTGGCGGGGGCCATACTGAAGCCGATGCCGACGGCGATACCGGATCGCTTCCGTCTCGAGATGCGCCTCGGCCGGGACGACGACGTCGAGGAGTGGCTCGCCACCGACACGTCACTCGACCGGCCCGTGCTCGTCCGCACCCTCGGGCCCGAGTCGTCGCCGTCGCGCCGGAAACAGTTCGTGGAGACCGTGGGCGCGATCGCCTCGGTGACCCACCCCAACCTGGCCCGGGTGTTCGCGGTCGGCGAGGTGCCCGGGGGCTGCTACGCCATCCTCGAGTATGCCGGCGGGTCCACGCTCGCCGACCACCTCAACGCAGGGCGCGGCATCGACCTGGCCGAGTTCCTGCCCAACGCCGCCGGTCTCGCGGGGGCGGTGGCCGCCCTCCATCAGGCGGGGCTGGCGCACGGAGCCATCGACCCGTCGGCCGTCACCTACTCCCTCAACCACCCAGCCAAGCTCGGAGCATTCGGTCGGATCCCCAGGACCGACATGACCGGCGACGTGATCGCACTCGGGCGGACCCTGGAGATGGCGCTGACGGTGTCGCCCCCGGGCGGGCCGCCGCCCTCCGAGCGCATCGACGGGCTCTCCCCCGTCATCGACGGGATCCTGCGGGGCGCCCAGCGCGGCGAGTACACCGCAGCGGACATGGAGAAGGCGTTCACAGCCGCCCCGACGCCGCGTGAGCCCGCCCCGGAACCCCGGGCCGCCTCGCGCCGTCTCATCTACGCCGCCGCGGCGCTGCTGCTGCTCGCGGCGGGGCTCGTCGCGCTCGGATACTTCCTGTCCGAGCCGGCCACACCGGTGCTCCCCGGAGCGACCACGACCACCCTCGAACCGTGACCACGAGCCACCAGGAAGACGCCGCCCTCCTCGCCCGCGCCGCCGCCGGGGACCACGACGCGTTCACCGCGGTGATGCGCGCCCACGAGGACCGGGTCTTCGCGGTCTGCCTCCGCATGCTCGGCGACCGCGAGGCGGCCCTGGACGTCACCCAGGAGACCTTCATCACGGCGTTCCGGAAGGCGCATCAGTTCCAGGGGAACTCTGCGGTGGGCACCTGGCTGTACCGGATCGCCGTGAACAACTGCTACGACTGGCTGCGCCGTCACAAGCGGCGGCGCGCCGAGGCCCTCCCCGAAGGCTGGGACCAGGCCGACCCCGCCTCGACCGAGGAGGTGGAGGCCGCCGCCCACCGCCACGAGATCCAGGTGGCGCTAGCCGCCTTGCCATCCGAGTACCGGGCGGCGGTGATCCTGTCGGACATCGAGGGGATGGCTCTTCCCGACGTCGCCGCGGCGCTGGGGGTCCCGGTGGGGACCGTGAAGTCGCGGCTGTTCCGGGCGAGACGCATCCTCGCCGAGCGTCTCGGGGAACCGAAGGGGTAGCCGGGGACATCTAAGGAGTCGAGATGCGGAGTCAAGACCGGGAGCAGTTCGAGGCACGGGTCAAGGAGGCCCTGAGCTCCCTCGAGCCGATCACCATGAGCGATGCCGAGCGCGCCCGTCTGCGCCAGGCGGTGTGGACGGAGCTCAGGTCCGGCGCGCCGGAGCGCGTCCCGGCCCGGATCCCCTGGCGGGCCCGGATCGCAGGGGCCGCGGCCGTGGTCGCGGTCGTCGCCGGCGGCCTCTACGCCGGCGGCGTGCTCGGATCCGGCTCTCCGGACGCCGGCCTCACCGCCCTCGGTGGTGGCGAGGAGGAGCGCTCCGGCACCACCTTCGCCATCGCCGCCGAGACCCACTCCAGCGGTGGCGACACCGCCGCCACGTCCAGCTCGGACGCCGAGGACGGCGACCTGCAGACCCTGGGCACCAACGACGCCGTGGAGGTGGCTCCCCCTTCGCTCCAGCAGCGGCTCAGCCGCGAGGCGGAGAAGATCCTCCTCGACGGCGAGGTGAGGGCGACCGGCTCCGGGGACACCTCATGCCAGGACTCCCCGGGGCTCGAAGGACACGAGCTCGTGTCCGAGGTCGAGGTCGACGGCACCGTCTATCAGGCCTGGGCCCCCCGGGGCCAGCGCAGCGGCGGCGAGCAGGCTGACCTCAGCCTCACCTTCGTCGACCCGGCCGACTGCAGCGTCGTCCTCCATTTCGGCATCGCCCCGGGCGAGTGACGATTCCGGCCTCCCGCTAGCCTGGGCTGGCGATGCGCCAGTACGCCGTCCAGTTCGCCGACTTCCTCGAGGCCACGGCGAAGAAGATCAGAAGCATCACCGTCGACCGGGTGGCGCGTCTCATCCGCACCTCCGGCCTGGGAATCCTGGTGGCGACCCTGGCGTTCGCATCGGTGATCTTCCTCGTCTGGACCCTCTTCGGGGCCCTGGAGATCCCGCTCACCACGGCGGGTGCCTACGGGGTCTTCGGAGCGGTGCTCCTGGGCGCTGGAGGGTTCATGTGGTTCACCAGGTCCAGGGAGAAATGACACACGAGCGACTCATCATCATCGGGTCCGGTCCCGCCGGTCTCACTGCCGCCCTCTACTCGGCGCGGGCCGACCTGCAGCCCCTCGTCTACGAGGGGTTCTCCGCGGGCGGGCAGCTCATGCTGACCACCGAGGTGGAGAACTTCCCGGGCTTCCCCGAGGGGATCATGGGCCCCGAGCTCATGGCCAAGATCCGCGAGCAGGCGGACCGCTTCGGAGCCCGTCTCGTCCAGACCGACGTCACCGAGGTCGACTTCGGCCAGCGTCCCTTCAAGGTGAAGGCGGGGTCCAACGAGCACACGGCGGACGCCGTGATCGTGGCCACCGGCGCCGTCGCCAAGTGGCTCGGCGTGCCCGGGGAACAGGAGTACATGGGCCGGGGCGTCTCGGCGTGTGCCACCTGTGACGGCTTCTTCTTCCGCGACCGCACCCTCGTGGTCGTCGGGGGAGGCGACACTGCCATGGAGGAGGCCCTCTTCCTCACCAAGTTCGCCTCCAGGGTGATCGTGGTGCACCGCCGCGACGAGTTCCGGGCGTCGAAGATCATGGCGACGCGGGTCCTCGAGCACCCCAAGATCGAGGTGCGCTGGAACGCCGTGGTCACGGAGATCCACGGCGAGAACAGCGCCGTGACCGGGGTGACCCTGGAGGACACGGTCACCGGCGAGAAGTCCCACCTGCACACGGACGGCGTGTTCGTGGCGATCGGGCACAAGCCCGTCACGGACCTCTTCGTGGGCCAGCTGGAGCTGGACGACAACGGCTACATCGTGGTCCACGACGGCACCCGCACCTCCGTCGAGGGAGTCTTCGCCGCCGGAGATGTCGCCGACCACGTCTATCGTCAGGCGGTGACGGCAGCGGGCACTGGCTGCATGGCCGCCATCGACGCCGAGCGGTGGCTGGCCGCCCACGAGACGACGGCCGCACAGTCGGGTTTCTAGGACAAGGAGTGGAGAATGTCGCAGATCGTCACACTGGATGACGCCAGCTTCGCCCAGGCGATCCGCGGGGAGAAGCCCGTGCTCGTCGACTTCTGGGCCGAGTGGTGCGGTCCCTGCAAGGTGATCGCCCCCGTGCTCGAGGAGATCGCCGCGGAGCAGGACTCCATCACCATCGCCAAGCTGAACGTCGACCACAACCCGCAGTCGGCGGCCGCCAACGACGTGATGAGCATCCCCACCCTCATCCTCTTCCAAGACGGGGTGGAGAAGAAGCGCATCGTCGGCGCCGCCCCCAAGCACCGCCTCCTCCAGGAGCTGGCGGAGTTCCTCAACTAGGGGACTCGCCCCCGGCTGTGCCCCGTCCAGGGCACGGCCACCAGGTATCAAGCACTTCGAAGGGCCTATCTGGCAGCGGGTAGGCCCTTCGCAACTCTTACAGTTGCGGCATGCGTCTGTACCGGCTGGGTGACGTCGGCACCCCGATCCGCGACATCCAGGAACGGCTCGCCGCTCTCGGATACGACTCTTCCCCCGACCCCCGCGGTACCTTCGGGGAGCGCACCCGCGAGGCCGTGCTCGCCTTCCAGCGGGCCCGGGGGCTCGAGCCCGACGGCATCGTCGGGCCGGAGACCTGGCGCACCCTTTACGAGGCCGGCTACCGCCTGGGCGACCGCCTCCTCATGCTGCGCCGGCCCATGCTGCGCGGCGAGGACGTCGCCCAACTCCAGGCACACCTCTCCGCCCTGGGGTTCGACTGCGGCAAGGTGGACGGCATCTTCGGACCGAAGACCGAGGAGGCTGTGATCGAATTCCAGCACAACCGCGGTCTGGCAGAAGATGGAAGGGTCGGGCCGGAAGTACTCACGGAGCTCCGCCTGGTCACCAGGGGCGCGCCGGGAGCGGGCCGCCAGCAGATCCGGGAGCGGGAGTGGCTTCGGTCGCTGCCCCCCACCCTCGCCGGGACCCGGGTCTACCTCGACGCCGGCTGCCGTAGCCCCGAGGAGATGGAGCGCACCTGGGAGGCGGTGTCCGCGGCGGCGGAGGAGATCCGCAAGGCAGGTGGCATTCCAATATTTTCCAGGGCTGAGGACTCGGCGCCGCCCGAGCGCGTCCGGGCCGGACGGGCCAATCAGCAGGGCTCCGACGTGATCATCTCCTTCCAGGAGGCAACGGAGGAGGGCGTCTACTACTTCGCCACCGAGCACGCCCACTCCGAAGCGGGCAAGGAACTGGCCATGGCACTGGCGTCGGTGGTCGGGGGTCCGATCCAGGGCCGCTCCGCCCCGATTCTCAGGGAGACGCGGGCGCCGGCCACGGTCGTGGCGCGCAAGCCGATGACGGATGATGTCGGGCGTCAGGCCGCCCGGGCGTTAGAGGTCTTCCTGCGGGCGGTGGCCACTAGGCCATGAGACGGTAGATCCGCTCCAGCTCCTCCACGGAGCCGAACCGGATCTCGACCTTCCCCTTCTCGTTGCGGAAGCTGATCTTCACCTTCGCCCCGAGATGATCGGCGAGCCGCCGCTCCAGCTCGATGATCTGGACGGGGCGGACCTCCCGGACCTTGGGCATGGAGTCGGCGGGCGCCTCCATCTCCTTTCGGGTCCGGACGGCCTCCTCCATCTGCCGGACGCTCCAACCCTCGTCGATGGCCCGCTCGGCCAGGTAGAGGGCATACCGGGCGTCCTCCAGGCCCACGAGGGCGCGGGCGTGGCCGGCGGACAACTTCCCGGAGTCCACCAGGCTCTGGATCGGCCCGGGGAGCTGGAGCAGACGGATCCTGTTGGAGATGGCGGGACGGGACTTGCCGACCTTCTCCGCCACCTCCTCCTGCGACATGCCGAAGTCTTCCATGAGCTGGCGGTAGGCGTGGGCCTCCTCCAGAGGGCTCAGGTCCTCGCGCTGCAGGTTCTCCACCAGGGCCTCGACCAGGCTGGCCGAGGGAGTGGTGCCCCGGATGACTGCAGGGACGGTGGTGAGACCGGCCCGCTTCGCGGCACGCCAGCGGCGCTCGCCGGCGATGAGGACGTACTCGCCCTCGTCGGGGGTGACCACCAGCGGCTGCAGGATCCCCACCGCGGCGATCGAGGCGGCCAGCTCCTCCAGGGCGGTCTCGTCGAACTGCCGCCGGGGCTGGCTCGGGTTCGGCTTGATCGAGTCGATGGGGATCTGGGCGAAGTCGGAGGAGCCGGTCTGCGGCCCCTCGACCGGGATCAGGGACTCGAGACCACGCCCGAGACCACCCTTGCGAACCGCCATGGTCTACTCCTCCTCGCGATGACGCTCCAGGAACTCCCGTCCCAACTGCCGGTAGGCGATGGCACCCCTGCTCATGGGGTCGAAGGCTTCGATGGGCTCGCCGTAGGAGGGAGCCTCGGAGAGACGGACCGATCGGGGAATCACGGTCTTGTAGGCGACGTCCCCGAAGTAGTCACGCACCTGCTGGGCGACGTCCTTGGACAGCTTGGTGCGCCCGTCGTACATGGTGAGCACCACACCACCCACCTTCAAGCTGGGGTTGAGACTGTTGGTGATCAGCTGGATGTTGCGCAGCAGCTGGCTGAGACCCTCCAGGGCGTAGTACTCGCACTGGATGGGGATGACGACTTCGTCGGCGGCGGTGAGGGCGTTCACCGTCAGCAGACCGAGCGATGGCGGGCAGTCGATGAAGACGAAGTCGAACTCGTCGCCGGTGGAGGCAATCGCCGCCTTGAGGCGCGTTTCACGTGAAAGAACCGAGACAAGCTCGATCTCGGCGCCCGCCAGGTCGATGGTGGCCGGGACGATGAACAGGTTGCGCACCGAGGTGGGCTCGATGGCGTCCTCGATGCTCGACTCCTTGAGCAGGACGTCGTAGATGGAGGTCTCGATGCTCGCCCGCTCCACACCGAGCCCGCTGGTGGCGTTCCCCTGCGGGTCCAGGTCGATGAGGAGGACGCGCTTGCCTGATAGGGCTAGAGAAGCGGAGAGATTCACGGCGGTGGTGGACTTCCCGACCCCGCCCTTCTGGTTCGCCAAGGCGACGACCGTGGTGCTCATTGCCGGCGCATGATAAGTACCCAGACGGTGCGGTCAAGGGATCTCGACTGCACTACCCGGGTCTCCCATCCATCGTGCTCCGGTGGAGCCACCCAGGACCCACCCACCACGGCGATTCCACCCGGGGCGAGCAGCCTTCTCGCTATGGGTGCGAGCTCATCAGGTGGCAGCGAGGCGCGGGAGACGATCACCGGAACCTCCCCTCTCAGGCGGCTCATGTCCTCCTGGCGGACTGTCGCGTTCTCCAGTCCCAGCACCCTCACGGCGCGTTTGAGTAGATCGACACGACGACCGGAACGGTCGATGAGGACGAAGTCGGTGTCCGGGAGGAGCACCGCCAGCGGGATCCCCGGCAACCCGACCCCCGAGCCCAGGTCCCACGCCCGCTCGGGCGGGCTGAAGAACGCGGCGTAGAGGATGGAGTCGGCGATGTGCCGGTCGTCGAGACGATCGATCTCGGCGGGCCCGATCCCGCCTGCCGTGACGGCCTCGGTGGCCAGCCAGTGACGGTATCGGTCGAGGAGCTCGACCTGATCCGGGTCCAGAGGGTGGCCGATCTCCTCGGCCACCCCGACCCAGGACCTTGTTTCACGTGAAACCGGGCTACTCCTCTTCGCCCGTGGCGGTGTCGTCTTCGATCCTGGAGAGGACGACATAACGGCGGGGCGGCTCGCCCTCTGAGTAGGAAGTGACACCGGGATGCTTGGCGGCCACGTCGTGGATCACCTTGCGGTCGGCCGGGCTCATCGGCTCCAGCACGATCTCCCCGCCCTCCTCCATGAGCTGCTCGATGAGCTGTTCGGCGTAGATGGTGAGGGCCTGGCGACGACGCTCGGCATAGCCGGCGATGTCGAGACGGAGCCGGGCGGCGTCCTGGCCGTGCCGCTGCAGGACGGTGCGGGTGATCTCGTGGATTGCGGCACGCACCGAGCCGCGGACTCCCACCAGCGCCTCGGTCTGCTCGCCGGACACGTCGGCGACGATGACGTCGTCCTCGACCCGCGTGGTGACGGTCCCCTCGAGACCGTAGGCCTCGACGAGACCCTCGAGGAACTCCTTGGCGATGCGGGCCTGCTCCTCGATGGACAGGACCGGACGGTCGTCGGCCACCTTGTTTTCCTTCTTCTCGGCCTTCTTCGGCTCTTCGGAGCGGCCCCGGTCGCCGTCCTTGCGGTCGTTCCTGCTCCGGCCTCCCCCATTCTTACCGGATTCGGCCCGGGCCTGCTGGCGATTCTGCCGGTCCTTCTGCTCCTGCCCGTTGCCACGGCCCTTCTTGCTGCCCCGCCGACGGCGGCGCTCCTTGCGGGCGGGTCGAGGCTTGATGCGGAAGACGCCGTCCTGGGCGCCGATTCCGAGGAATCCCTTGGTGGGCTCCTGGATCACCTTGACCTCGAGACGGTCGGGATCGTCGATGCCCAGCTCCTGCATGGCGGCCTCGATGGCCAGGTCGATCGAGCGAGCCCTGACCTCGATCTCGACGTGCTCCACGTCAGTTCCTCCTTCTGCGGCGGCGACGCTTCGCCGCCGAACCCTGCTGCTGCTTCTTGACCTCACCGGTGGTCTTCTTCTCCGGGGCCTTCTTCTCCTCCTCCTCGACCTGCGGAGCAGTGGGACGTCCGTCGATCTTGTAGATCAGGGCCTGCTGACCGAGGCGGAACAGGTTGGCGGTGGCCCAGTACACGATGAGACCCACCGGAAGATTCCAGGAGATGAACCCGAACATGAGCGGGAAGATCTTGGTGATCGCCTGGTTGGTGGCGCCGGCGGCGCCCTCGGGCCGGGGCTGACCGGCCGTGGCGTGCCACTGCTGGATGTACTGGGTGGCCACCATGAAGACGATGATGATCAGGTAGGGGATGGCGCCGCCGATCCCGCCGGCCGCCGCCTCGGCAGGGGACTGGCTGATGTGCATCCCCAGGAACGTGGTCTCCCCGTTGCTCAGCGCCTGGCCGAAACCGGTGTCCCTGCTGATGTAGACGAGCGGATCCCGGAGCAGCTGGAACAGCGCCAGCCAGATCGGCATCTGGATCAGCATGGGGAGGAGACAGCCACCCGGTGTCGCCCCGGCCTCCCGCTGCAGGGCGATGAGCCGCTTCTGCAGTTCCTCGGGGTTGTCCTTGAACTCCGCTTGGAGCTTGCGGACCTGGGGCTGGATCTCCTGGAAGGCCCGGGTGGCCCGGGTCTGCTTCAGGGTGAGGGGGAAGAGCGCCAGGCTGATGAGGATGGTGAGGCCGATGATGGCCAGGCCCACGCCGGCACCCTCGCCCAGGCCGGAGAAGACGTCATAGAAGAAGACGAGGATGGCGCCCAAAGCCGTCTTGATGGCATCGAACAATGCGCCCATCAGGCTCTACTCCAGTGTTCGGGGACGGGGTCATAGCCACCCTCATGCAGTGGGTGGCAGCGGCCGATCCGCTTGGCCGCCAGCCAGACGCCCTTGAGGACCCCGTGACGCTGCACGGCCTCGAGGGCGTACTGGGAGCAGGTGGGCTGGAACCGGCAGTTCGGGCCCAGGGCAGGACTTACCAGTTTTTGGTAGGCCATGATGAGCATGGCGACCAGCCGGCGGGGGATCGAGACCAGGAAGCGGATCATCGGCCCTCCAGGGCGCGCTCCAGCCAACCACGCAGCTCCGTGAAGGGCACCTCTTCGACGCTTCGGTTGGCGATGATCACGTAGTCGACTCCTGGCTCCAGGGGCGCCATCGCCGCGGCGTGGCGAAGGCGGCGCTTGATGCGGTTGCGGACGACCGCCTTCCCGACCGAGCGGGGCACGACCAAGCCGACGCGAGGCGGTCCGGGACGGCCGGGTGCGCTGACCAGCACGATCCCGCCGCTGCGTCGTCTCGTCCCTGCGCCCAGAACTCTACGGAAGTCCTTGGGGGTTCGTAGGGACTCAGGCCGCGAGACGCTTCCGGCCCTTGTCACGCCGAGCCTTGAGGATGGCACGGCCGGCGCGCGTGCGCATGCGCTGACGGAAGCCGTGACGTCGCTTGCGACGCCGAACCTTTGGTTGATAAGTGCGCTTCATGAGAGGAAAGACCAGTTCGGGAACGGGATCGCTTCAGGTTACGGGCCGACCAAAATCTATGTCAAAGCGTCGTCGAGCCCGGACCTTTCCATCTTCTCACCACCGCGACCACTTCGCGAAAATTCGCGAAGGTCGCGAAAAACACCTTTGCGGCTCCAGGCGGTCCCCGGCCATCCCCAGCCTCCTGGTGATATCTGGAAAACATGACCCTGACCAGGGGAAACGGCTGTGGACAGCGGGGGCCGGGGTATTCCACAGCCGCGAATCTCGCGATCTTGACGACCGACCGAGGCCCTCCGATACTCGCCGACCCAAGACGACAGAGGCACCGGCCGCCACTTCCCTGCCGCTGGAGCGGCGGTCGCACGGACCTCGAAAGTGAAGGTACCCCCGGGTGGGTCGAGCCACGCGTTTCCACAGGTGTGGAACTTTCTGTGGACAACTCCGCCCGGGCCTTAGGAGGAGAGGCGAAGGCTTGACACAACAGACGGCCCACACCACCGACAGTTGGATCTCGTTCCGGGAGACACTGCGTGGGGCGGTCTCCAAGAGCAACTGGGAGACATGGCTGTCCCGTCTCGAGCCGGAGTTCGACGGTGACCGGCTGATCCTCGTGGCGCCGAGCGAGTTCCACCTCCGCTGGGTGAAGGACAAGCACGGCGAGCTGATCAACCACGCCTACCGCACCGCGTTCCAGACCGACGGCACCCCCGACTTCCGGGTGGCGACCGCGGCGGAGCTCCCGGAGCCGGTCGTGGAGACCGTGCCGGTGCCCGAGCCGACCCCGACGCCGGCGGACCTGGCCTCCCGGGAGAACAGCCTCATCCCGCGTTACCGCTTCGAGAGCTTCGTCGTCGGCCAGTCCAACCGCTTCGCCTGGGCGGCCGCCATGGCCGTGGCCGAGCAGCCGGGGGCCCACTACAACCCGCTGTTCATCTACGGCGGCGCCGGCCTGGGCAAGACCCACCTCCTCAACGCCGTGGGTCACCAGGTGCTGGAGATGTACCCCGACCTCGTGGTCCGCTACGTGACCTCGGAGCAGTTCCTCAACGACTTCATCGACAGCATCCGGCGGAAGCGGCCCGACGACTTCAAGGCCCGCTACCGGAACGTCGACGTGCTCCTCCTCGATGACGTCCAGTTCTTCGAGGGGAAGGAAGAGACCCTTGAGGAGTTCTTCCACACCTTCAACGCCCTCTACATGGCGGGCAAGCAGATGGTGATCTCCTCCGACCGGCACCCTCGCAACCTGTCCTCGCTGGAGGACCGTCTCCGGAGCCGGTTCGAGTGGGGCCTCCTCACCGACATCCAGCCCCCGGATGTCGAGACCCGGATCGCGATCCTGAAGCGGAACGCCGAGTTCGCCCCGCGCCCGGTCCCCTACGAGGTGCTGGAGTACATCGCCACCCTGGTCTCCGACAACATCAGGGAGCTCGAAGGAGCCCTCACCCGGGTCACGGCCTGGTCGGCGCTCAACCGGCGGGACATCGACCTCGAGACGGCCATGCGGGTGCTGTCCGACATGGTCCCCAACGACGAGCCCACGCCGCTCTCGGCCGACACGATCATCCGCACCACGGCCCAGGCGTACGGCTTCACCTCGGAGGACCTGCTGTCGGCCAGCCGGCGCCAGCCCCTGGTCCTGGCCCGTCAGATCGCCATGTACCTCTGCCGGGAGCTAACCGACCTGTCACTCCCCAAGATCGGTGAGAGGTTCAACCGTGACCACACCACGGTCCTGCACTCGGTGGAGAAGGTGAAGCGGATCCTCCGGTCCGATCGCGCCGTCTTCGACCGTGTGAATCAACTCACACAGGACCTGAGGAAAGGTGGTGGCATTTCCACAGCCTGAGGAGCCTTCCACAGATGGGCTCCGGTTGTCCCCGAACCATCCCCACGGGTCTCCACAGACGGAATCCCAGGCAGGACGGGCACACAACCGGGGTTTCCCCAGGATCCCCAGCTCCTACCACGACTAATAATCTTCGATTGATAAGACCAGAAGAGAAGGAAGGGAACGACACCTGTGAGAATCCGAGCCCAGCGAGACGACCTGGCGGACGTCCTCGCCCGAGCCAACCGGGCGGTCGCCGCACGATCCGCTCGACCCGTTCTTCAGGGACTCCTCTGTGAGGTCTCCGGCTCGCGACTCCGGGTCACGGGCACCGACGAGGAGATCACGATCCAGACCGAGATGGAGGTGGAGGTCCTCGAGGAGGGTCAGGCCCTCGTGCCCGGTCGTCTCCTCTCCGAGGCCGTGCGGAAGATGCCGGCCGGTGTCGTCACCCTCGGCGCCACCTCGACGGAGGTGGAGATCCAGGGCAACGGCCCCCGCTTCAGCCTCCGGCCGCTCAACGTGGAGGAGTTCCCGGAGCAGCCCGACTCCCTGGACGAGGGAGTCGAGATCGACGGTGACGTGTTCGCCGAGGCGATCAACCAGGTCACGGTGGCCGCGTCGATCGACAGCGCCCGCCCGATCCTGACCGGTGTCCTCTTCGCCGACGCTCCGGAGGGTCTCCGCCTGGTGGCCACGGACTCGTACCGGCTCGCCAAGCGCGAGATCCCGGGGATCCACCTGGGTGGCTCGGGCCTCGTCCCCGCCCGCGGCCTGCGTGAGCTGCCCCGCTCCATCGGCTCGTCGATCGTCCGTGTCCACATGCGGGACCGCGAGGCCGTGTTCAGCTCTGACCGGGGCCGGATGCGTCTCCGTCTCATCGACGGCAACTTCCCGAAGTACGAGTCGATCCTGCCGGACCACTACCCGAACCAGCTGGTCGTCGACCGTGACGGGCTCCTCGACGCCCTGGGGCGTGTCTCTTATACACATATGACCCTGC
>QGUS01000223.1 GCA_003242515.1 Actinomycetota bacterium | reverse complement strand
CTTGGCTTCCCGGGGATTGTTCCGAAAATGGTGGGCGGGGCCCCCCCCCGCCGCGTCCGGCTGTTCCCCATGATCGAGACCGCCCTGGACCACGACGGCCCCATCGCCATCCGCTACCCGAAGGCCGGGGCGGCGGCGATCCCGTCGCTCCCGGTCGAGCCCATCGAGATCGGCGAGGCCCAGCTGATCACCCCTGCCGGGCAGGTCCTGATGGTCGCCGTGGGACGCATGGTGGAGGTGGCCGAGAAGGCAGCCGCCGGGCTGGCCGCGCACGGCGTCTCCGCCGGCGTGGTGAACGCACGGTGGGTGAAGCCGCTGGATCCGAGGATCGCCGGGTGGGCCGCCGAGGCCGACCACGTCGTCACCCTCGAGGACGGCGTGCTCAACGGCGGCTTCGGCTCCGCCGTCATGGCGTTCCTGGCGGAGCACGGCCTGAACAAGCAGGTGACCCGGATCGGCGCACCCGACGAGTTCCTGCCGTTCGGGTCCGCCTCCGACGTCATGGCCCATGCGGGCATGGACCCCGACTCCGTGGTCGCCAGGGTGCTCACCGCGGTGGGGAACCCCACCGGCGTTTAGGTGGGCAGTCGCCTTCTCCGCCGATTAGGGTCGATTCATCCCGCGGCCCCGATCCCCGGGGTCGTGGCCCCAGATCACACGGAGGAAAGATGAAGTCATCTCGACGACTCTGGATCCTCGTGGCCGTGGTGGCGCTCGTGGCCGCCGCTTGTACCAGCTCCGATGGAGGTACGACCACGACCGCCGGACAGGGCGGTGGCGGTGGCAGCGAGAGCGGCTCGCCCGTTTACGACAGGGTGATCGCCAACGACAAGGTCCGCTGCGGCACGCGTGACGACCTGCCCGGCTTCGCTTTCGTCGATTCCGACGGCAACCGTGCCGGGTTCGACGTCGACTTCTGCAAGGTGGTGGCCGCCGCCGTCCTCGGCTCGGCCGACAAGGCCGAGTTCGTCGACCTGGCGACCGCCGACCGGTTCACCGCCCTGCAGTCCGGTCAGATCGACGTCCTGATCCGCAACACCACCTGGACGGCGGGTCGTGACGGCAAGGAAGGCGCCACCTTCCTCACCACCACGTTCTACGACGGCCAGGGGATGATGGTCCGGACGGGCGAGTTCTCCAGCCTGGACGAGATGGACGGCGTGGTCGTCTGCTCCGCCGGTGGCACCACCACCGAGGGCAACGCCGCCACCGAGGCCGCCCGCCGCGGGCTCAACTGGGAGGTCCGCTCCTTCGAGGACGTCGGCGTGCTCCAGGAGGCCTTCCAGTCCGGCGCCTGCGACGGCTGGACCTCCGACGTGAGCCAGCTCACCGGTCTGCGGTCCAACTACCCCGAGGGCCCCGAGGCGCTCACCATCCTCCCGGAGGTGTTCTCCAAGGAGCCGCTCGGCCCGGCCGTGCTCGACGGTGACAGCAAGTGGGCTCAGGTGGTCAACTGGGCCATCCTCGCCACCATCCAGGCCGAGGAGTTCGGCATCACGTCGGCCAACGTCGACACCTTCCTGGACTCCGACAACCCGGCCATCGTGACCTTCCTGGGCCAGGAGCCCGAGGATGGCACGGTGCTCGATCCGGGTCTCGGCCTGCCGACCGACTTCGCCTATCAGGTGATCAAGCAGGTCGGCAACTACGGCGAGATCTTCGAACGGCACCTGGCGCCGCTCGGCCTCGAGCGTGGCATCAACGACCTCTGGATCAACGGCGGGCTCCACTACGCCCCGCCCTATCGCAACTGAGGTCCGGGACGACTGAAGGTGGTGCGGGGCGGGCCCGCCGCCCCGCACCACCCCGATCACCGGAATGACCACCGAGACCCCCAGCGTCCGTCCGCCACTGTGGCGTGATGTCCGCGTCCTCAAGTGGCTGTTCCAGTTGTTCGTGTTCGCCGTGGTGGCGGCGATCGTCTCCTGGCTGTACGGGAACTTCCAGTACAACTCGGTCCGGAGCGGGATCCCCACGGGGTTCGAGTTCCTCGACAACCCGGCGAACTTCACGATCCCGGACAACCCCCTGAACCAGCTCGCACCGGTGCGCCGGGCCCTCTTCGAGGGGTTCCTCAACACCCTCCGGGTCTCGCTGGTGGGCATCGCCCTGGCGACCGTGCTGGGCGTGATCATCGGCATCGGCCGGCTGTCCACCAACTGGCTGGTCCGCCGCATCTGCACCGTCTACGTGGAGGGGTTCCGCAACATCCCCCTCGCCATCCTGCTGATCTTCGTGTACTTCGGCGTGGTGCTGCAGGCGCTCCCCGCCATCGCCCAGGCTTGGACCCCGCTGGGTCTCTTCGTCTTCTCCAACCGCGGCGTCGGCTTCCCCTGGTTCCAGGGTGGCACCCCCGGCCAGCTGGCCCTCACCGTCCTCGTGGGCCTCGTCGCCTGGTGGCTGGTGGCGCGCTGGCGGAAGCGGGTCTTCGATCGCACCGGCCGTCCCAGCCGGTCGGGCCTCTACGGGGCGATCATCTTCCTGGTCGTCCTCGCCGCCGGCTGGATCGCCTTCGGGTTCTCGGTCACCCTGCCCGGGGTCGACGGCCGCCGGATCATCGGCGGGATCCGCGCCGACCCGGCCTATGTCGCACTGCTCATCGCCCTGGTGCTGTACACGGCGAGCCACATCGCCGAGATCACCCGTGGCTCCATCCAGGCCGTCCCCAAAGGCCACGGGGGGGCGGCCACCGCACTCTCCCTGTCCGGCTTCCAGCGGATGTGGTACGTGATCCTGCCCCAGGCGATGCGCATCGCCATCCCGCCCCTGGGCAACCAGTACCTGAACCTGATCAAGAACTCGTCGCTCGGTGCCGGCATCTCCTACTTCGAGCTGACCATGGTCACCCGCATCTCGGTGGCCAACACCTCGCCCGCCGTCCCGGCCTTCACCGTGACACTCCTCGTGTACCTGGTCATCTCGCTGACCACCTCGGCGCTCGTGAACCTGGCCAACCGTCGATTCAGGCTGGTGGAACGATGACCGCGACCGCCCGTCCGCCCGTCCGGCACGCCACGCCCGGGGAGTGGGTGCGGAAGAACCTCTTCCGCACGCCCCTCGACACGGTCCTGACGCTGGTCCTGGCGCCTCTGAGCCTCTACGGCATCTTCTTCCTCGCCCGCTTCGTCTTCGTCACCGGGCGCTGGGAGATCGTCAGGGTGAACCTGAAGCTCCTGCTGGTGGGGAACTGGCCGGCCGTCCACATGCCCCGCCTGTCGGTGGCCCTGGCCGTGATCGGCTTCGTCGGTGGCATCGTCGCCGGCCTGGTCCACGCCCGCCAGGTGCGTCTCGGGACCGCCTCGAGCCTGACCATGACCCGCCGGCAGCGGGTGCTCGACCTGGTGAGGCGCTTCGGCCTCATCTTCCTCACCGTGGTGCTGCTCCTGGCCCTCACCTCGACGGCGGGCCCCACGCTGACCGCGGTGGGCGTGGTGGTGGCCGGGGTGCTGGGCCGTCTGGCCGGAGGGTTCATCGGGAAGAGTCGCTGGCCCAAGGCGGTGGTCGTCGGCCTGACCCTGCGGCTCCTGGCGACGCCGTTCCTCCTCTACGCCTACCTGACCGACGCGGTACCGCTCGAGAGGTGGGAG
>QGUS01000222.1 GCA_003242515.1 Actinomycetota bacterium | reverse complement strand
CCTGGGGATGTGGGTGATGGTGACGAGGGAGACCTTCTTCGGTCGGAGGTACCCGGCCGACGAGGCCCTCACCGTGCGCGAGGCACTGCGCACCTACACGATCAACGGCGCCTACGCCGTGTTCCAGGACGACGTCCGCGGGTCGATCGAGCCGGGCAAGCTCGCCGACCTCGTGGTCGTCGACCGGGACCCCCTGTCCATCCCGATCGACGAGCTGCCGGAGATCCAGGTCGAGCAGACCTACATCGACGGCGCCGTCGTCTGGGCGAAGAGCTGAAACGGAGGAACCGATGAGCAGCGAGTACGTCGAGGAGTACCGGCAGCGCTACATGGCCATGGCGGGGTACATGTACCCCCAGTTCGAGTACATCGCCGAGCGAGATCCGGAGTTCGCCGAGGCCTGGTACACGATGATGAAGGCCTGGCGTCGGGAGGGCCCCATCCCCCCGAAGTACAAGGAGATGATGATCCTCCTGGGCAGCTGCATGAAGCACCAGGACATGGCCATCCGGACCCACATGAAGAAGGCCATGCAGCTCGGCGCCACCGAAGACGAGCTCCTGAACCTGATGGAGATCGTCCTCCTCTCGGGCGGCGGAGTCGCCTTCGTGAAGGGCGTCGGGATCCTGATGGAGCTGACGGGCGCGGCGTCGAGAATGCCGGACTCGCCGAGCTGGCGCACCCAGGAGACTGCCGCCGAATGAGCGACCGGCTGATCCTCCGGGCGGCCCGGGTCGTCGATGGCACCTCGCCGGAGGCGCTCACCGGCGTCGAGGTGGTCGTCGCGGACGGGAAGATCACCGGCATCGTGCCGACCGGGACGACCCAGGCGGCTCCCGAAGAGATCGTCGACCTGGGTGACCGGACCCTGATGCCCGGTCTCATCGACCTGCACGTCCACTTCGCGCGGACTCTGAGCGAGGAGGAGGTGCAACGGACCCTGGAGCGCCCGGAGCTCCGGCTCATCCGGTCGGCGATGGACGCCGGCGACCTCCTGCGCGCCGGATTCACGACGGTGCGCCACGTCGGCGGCATGGACGGGATCTTCGTGAGGGACGCCATCGAGGAGGGGACGATCCCCGGACCGCGGATCCAGGCGGCCGGCCTGCCCGTCTCCCAGACCGGCGGCCACGGAGACATCCACTTCGTGCCGCTCGAGTGGATCAGCCACGATCGCATCCGCTCCGGCGTCATCGCCGACGGCCCCGACGAGTGCCGGCGGGCCGTCCGGCTCAACCTTCGGGAGAGCGCTGACCTGATCAAGGTGATGGCGTCGGGCGGGGTGGTGACCCGCCGGGACCATCCCCGGCACGCCCAGTTCACGGAGGAGGAACTCCGGGCCATCGTGTCGGAGGCCAACCGGTGGGAAGCCGGTTTCCCGGCCCCCGCCGGTGGCGCGGGAATCGGGCCCGGCGTCCGGGCCGGTGGTACCCCCATTGAGCATTGCTACTTCCTGACGCGGCCGGTCGCCGAGTTGATGGCGGAGAAGGGGACCTTCTTCGTCCCGACCCTGCTCCGTCTGCACCGTGGCGTCACCCGGGGCCCGGAGGTGGGTGTGTCACCGTGGATCAATGCCAAGTTCACCGAGACGTGGGATGCGGCCGTGGAGGGCGTCGCCATGGCGCGCGAGGCGGGCGTCCGCATCGGCCTCGGCACCGACCTGGGGCTGCGTCCACACACCCGACACGGATGGAACTGGCAGGAGATCCCGCTCCTCGTCCAGGCAGGCCTCAGCCCGATGGAGGCCATCCGGGCGGGGACGAGCGTCGCGGCCGAGGCGATGGGTCTCGAGGAGTCGATCGGGCGTGTCGCCCCCGGGTACCTGGCCGACCTGATCGCCGTGGACGGCGACCCGCTCGCCGACCCCGAGGTGGTGGGCAATGTCGCCTGGGTCATGAAGGGTGGCGTCGTGGAGAAGGCGGCGTGACCACGGTCCTGGTCGATCGGCTCGACCAGGTCGCGTTGATTACCCTCAACCGGCCGGAGCGCATGAACGCATGGGATGCGTCCATGCGCTCCCTGCTCATCGACGCCTTGGAGGAGGTCGGGTCGGACGGGAGCGTCCGCTCCGTCGTCCTGACCGGCGCCGGCGAGCGGGCCTTCTCCGCAGGACAGGATCTCAACGAGTCGGCCTCGTTCCGTCCCGAGCAGTCGGACTGGTGGGTCGAAGAGTGGCGTCGTCTCTACGGGACGGTGCGACAACTGGACAAGCCCATCGTGGCCGCGATCCGGGGAGTGGCGGCCGGGTCGGCGTTCCAGGTTGCGCTGCTCACCGACGTTAGGGTGGCGTCCCCGGACTCCCGCCTCGGCCAGCCGGAGATCAACTCCGGTCTTCCCAGCCCTCTCGGCCTCTGGCTGCTCGAGCAGCACGTCGGCATCTCCCGGGCCACCGAGATGATCCTGTCGGGGAGGATGATGTCCGGGACCGAGGCTCATTCCCTGGGACTCGTCCATCACCTCGTGCCCTCCGGGGAGGTCGTACCCACCGCCCTGGCTCTGGCGCGGGAGCTGGCGGACAAGCCGCCGGTGGCCATGCGGCTCAACAAACGGATCCTCAGGGAGCGGTCCGAGCCCGGCTTCCAGGATGCGCTCAAAGCCGGCCACCGCTGGCATGCCCTCGCCTACGCGTCGGGTGAGCCGCAGCGGCGAATGGCGGAGTTCCTCGAGCAACGGAAGGCCCGGCGCCCCGCTCCTTGACAGGTCGTAAGCGCTACGGCCTCCAAACCAGCACCTTGAGCGTTGCCGGGTCGGGTGGCGCGGGGCAGAGTCGGTGATTGGACAAATCCGACTCGTTTTCCGCGGAGGCGACCCATGTCACGACGCATCACGCACTGGATCGACGGTCAGCTCTTCACCGGGCCGCCCGACCGGACGGCGGAGGTCTACGACCCGGCCACCGGTGAGGTGACTGGTCTCGTAGATCTCGCCGACGAGTCCGTCGTCGACCGGGCGGTGGAATCCGCCACCGCGGCGGCTGACGGCTGGAAACGGTTGTCCCTCAGCAAGCGGACCGAGATCCTTTTCGCCTTCCAGCGCATTCTCTCCGACAGGGCAGGAGAGTTGGCCGAGATCATCACCTCCGAGCACGGCAAGGTCCTTTCGGACGCCGCCGGCGAAGTGGCCCGCGGTCGAGAGGTGGTCGAGTTCGCCTGCGGCATCCCGCATCTGCTCAAGGGAAGCTTCTCCGAGGCGGTGTCCACCGGGGTCGACTCCTACTCGATCCGCCAGCCGCTCGGCGTGTCGGCGATCATCAGCCCCTTCAACTTCCCGGCGATGGTCCCGATGTGGTTCTTCCCGATCGCGATCGCCTGTGGCAACGCCGTGATCCTCAAGCCGAGTGAGAAGGACCCGTCGGCGTCACTCTGGATGGCCGAGGCCTGGGCTGAAGCAGGGTTGCCTCCCGGTGTCTTCAACGTGGTCCAGGGTGACAAGGTGGCGGTCGACGCGATTCTCGATCACCCCGGCATCCGATCCGTGTCCTTCGTCGGCTCGACTCCCATCGCCAAGTACGTGTACGAGCGCGCCAGCTCCGCGGGCAAGCGAGTGCAGGCACTCGGCGGTGCGAAGAACCACATCCGGGCCTTCCCTAAGCCGAACCGGACCCTGCGGGGGATTGCCG
>QGUS01000221.1 GCA_003242515.1 Actinomycetota bacterium | reverse complement strand
CGGTTTCGTGGGCGCGGGAATGTGTATAAGAGACAGCCGTAGCGTTCCCCGTTGCGGACGGCGATCCCCCCCTGCCCCGGAGCCACGAAGGCGAACTGGCCGTGGTTGCCCAGGGCGGCGTAGGCGTGGGAGCCGTCGGGCCTGCCGATCCGCCACCAGTACCGCCGGTGGGTGATTGTGCCGTAGTCGCGGGTGAACGAGCCCGGGTACTCCGGCGCCGGTGGGTCGAGCGACGGGTCGGTGGACTCCGCCGCCCACTCCGCGGGGACGACCTGCTCGCCGTCCCAGGTCCCGCCGTGGAGGTAGAGCCGGCCCAGCTTGGCGAAGTCGATCGGCCGGGCATTGAGCCCGCTCTCCATCTTCTCGAATCCGTCCTCCCGGTCGAGGCTCCACGAGGCCGGGAACTCCGCTCCGATCCGCCGCCAGACCCGGGTCTCCAGGTACCCGGCCACGGGCATGCCGGTGGCCCGTTCCAGCACCATGCCGAGGAGGATGGGGTTGTAGTTGTTGTAGACCCAGTTCACGCCCGGCTCCCCGACCACCTCGGTGTGCTCGATCGCCAGCCGGCGGAGGTCGTCGAAGTAGTAGGTGAGCGGGTCGTCGCCCCAGGGGACGCTGCTCTCCCGGTACCGCAGGCCCGAGGTCATGTCGAGCAGGTGACCGATGGTGATCTCAGCGAACCGGGGATCGCGGGCGGCCAGCTCGGGGAGGGATCTGGTCACCGGGTCGTCGACGCCCCCGATCAGACCTTCCTCGATGGCGATGCCGACCATCGCCGAGACGAATGACTTGGCGACGGAGAACGAGGTGGCGACGTCGCCCCGGGCGAACCCGCCGAGGTAACCCTCGTAGAGGATCGTGTCGTCCCGGACCACCAGGAACGCCTGCGTCCCCGTCGACTCGAGGAACTCCACGGGGTCCCGGCCGGTGGCCTCGCCCAGGGCGGCCAGCACCACGGCCCCGGCCGCCTCGGGATCGTCCGGCGAGCTGAACCGGAACGGCTCGTCCGGCGCCGCGATGGGCCGCTCGGGGAAGCGGGCGGCGTCGCCGACGTCCGCGTCCTGCCATGCCAGCCACCGGTAGACGTAGCCGGGGGAGTACACCGCCGCCAGCACCCCCAGGGCCACCGCGAAGACGGCCACTGCCAGGGCCACCACCCTCAGGGCGGTGCGGATGGGACGCGGGAGACGGGGGCTCTCGGAGGCCATGCGGAGCGCCCGGGAAGTTACCGGCGGGGCCCGGTCGGACGGACCCAAATAGGGCCGTTCTGCCCTGCCCGTCGGCCGGGCCCGTCCGTACGTTGACCGGTATGAGGATCCGGGAGATGCTCGACGCCAACGAGGCGGCCGCCCGGGTAGCCCACGCCCTCAGCGAGGTGATCGCCATCTACCCGATCACTCCGGCCTCGCCGATGGGGGAGCTCGCGGACGCCTGGTCACAGAAGGGGAAGACCAACGTCTGGGGGGTCGTCCCGCAGGTCATCGAGATGCAGAGCGAGGCCGGCGCCGCCGGCGCGGTCCACGGAGCGCTCCTCACGGGAGCCCTCGCCACCACCTTCACGGCCTCCCAGGGCCTGCTGCTGATGATCCCCAACATGTACAAGATCGCCGGTGAGCTGCTCCCGGCGGTCATCCACGTGGCCGCCCGCACCGTCGCCACCCACGCCCTCTCCATCTTCGGGGACCACTCCGATGTCATGGCCGTCCGCCAGACCGGCTGGGCGATGCTGGTCTCCAACTCCGCCCAGGAGGCCCAGGACATGGCGGCGATCGCCCACGCCGCCACGCTGCGGTCCCGGGTCCCGTTCCTCCACTTCTTCGACGGGTTCCGCACCTCGCACGAGATCACACCCGTCGAGACGATCACCCACGACGACCTAAGGGAGCTGATTGACATGGGGGCGGTCGAGGCCCACCGGGCCCGGGGGCTGCACCCCGAGCATCCCGTGATCCGCGGTACCGCCCAGAACCCCGACGTCTTCTTCCAGGCCCGCGAGGCCGCCAACCCCTTCTATCTGGCGGTCCCCGGGATCGTCGCCGAGGAGATGGACCGCTTCGCCGCACTGACCGGGCGGCGCTACTCCTCGTTCGAGTACTACGGGGCGCCCGACGCGGAGCGGGTCATGGTGGTGATGGGCTCCGCCGCCGGCGCCGCCCTGGAGGCGGTCAAGGCCGCCGTGGCCCGCGGCGAGAAGGTGGGTCTCCTGGTGGTCCGGCTCTACCGGCCCTTCGACAAGGAGGCCTTCTGCCGGTCGCTGCCCGAGACCGTCCGCTCCCTCGTGGTCCTGGACCGCACCAAGGAGCCCGGCTCCACCGGCGAGCCTCTCTACCTGGACGTGGTCGCCGCCCTCGCCGAGGAGTGGGAGGGCCCGATGCCCCGGGTCACCGGCGGCCGCTATGGCCTGTCCTCGAAGGAGTTCACCCCGGCGATGGCCCTGGCGGTCCTCCACGAGGACCTGCCGCCCCGGCGGCATTTCACGGTCGGCATCGTCGACGACGTCACCCGCACCAGCGTCCGCTACGACGCCGACGCCTGGCACGAGCCCGAGGACGTGGTCCGGGCCGTCTTCTACGGGCTCGGATCCGACGGAACGGTCGGGGCCAACAAGAACTCCGTCCGCATCATCGGCGAGAACACCGACCTCCATGCCCAGGGCTACTTCGTCTACGACTCCAAGAAGTCCGGGTCGCAGACGGTCTCCCACCTGAGGTTCTCGCCCCGGCCCATCACCTCGACCTACCTGATCACCGAGCCGACCTTCATCGCCGTCCACCAGTTCGGGATGCTCGGCAAGGCCGACCTGCTCCACAGCACGGTCCCCGGCTCCAAGTTCCTCCTCAACAGCCCCTACGGCGCCGAGGACACCTGGGACCACCTGCCCCGCGACGTGCAGCGGACGATCGTGGAGAGGGAGCTGGAGCTCTGGGTGGTGGACGCCGGCCGCATCGCCATGGAGGAGGGGCTGGGCAACCGGGTGAACACGGTGCTCCAGACCTGCTTCTTCATGCTCAACCAGGACATCCTCCCGCTCGACCGGGCGATCTCCGCCATGAAGGAGGAGGTCGTCGCCACCTACGGCAAGCGCGGCCCCGAGGTGGTGGAGCGCAACTTCGCCGCCATCGAGCGGGCCCTCGCCGCCATGGAGCAGGTGAAGGTTCCCGACGCGGCACCGCCACCGCTCCGGGGGACCCCCTCCGGGGCCCTGCAGGACGCGCCCGACTTCGTGCGCCGGGTCACCGCGGCGATGATGGAGGGCAGGGGCGACCTCCTGCCGGTCTCGGCGCTCCCGGTCGATGGAACCTTCCCCACCGGCACGGCCAGGTGGGAGAAGCGATCCCTGGCCAGCGAGATCCCGGTCTGGAGCCCGGACATCTGCACCGACTGCGCCCGGTGCGCCCTCGCCTGCCCTCATGCGGCCATCCGCATCAAGGCATACCTCCCCGAGTCCCTCGAGGGGGCGCCCGACGGCTTCCAGAGCAAGCCGTCGTCCGGCCGGGATCTCGCCGGCAGGATGATCACCGTCCAGGTCTCGCCCGACGACTGCACCGGCTGCGGTGTCTGCGTCGACGTCTGCCCGGCGGTCGGGAGCGACGGGGTCAAGGCCCTCGACCTCCGCGACGTCCTGCCCCGCAGGGAGC
>QGUS01000220.1 GCA_003242515.1 Actinomycetota bacterium | reverse complement strand
CTCTGTTGGCTCTACCCGGGTCCCCCCCTTGTCTGGGACACCGGGGCTTCGGCCATGTCTTCCTACGCACGCCACTGCACCTCCGTCCACGAGGTGCGCACCCTCCGCCAGCTCGAGGAGTTCGTCGAGACCCTCACCCTGCCGCGGGGCGGTAATCGCTAAACCCGCTCCCGGAACTGCCGATAAGGCAGGTGTATACGGCTGGAATCGAGGGAAGTAATCAACATGGGCGCAAGGATCCTGGTTGTCGAGGACTCTGCCGTCATCCGGCGGCTGATCGAAGTCTGCCTCCGCGCCGCTGATCTGGAGATCATCACCCGCGACGACGGCAAGAGCGGCCTCCATGCGGTCAGCTCCGAGTCTCCCGATCTGGTGGTTCTCGACATCGGCCTGCCCGGGATGGACGGTTGGGAGGTCCTCGACCGCATCCGGCGGGACGAGGCCACCAAGCACATCCCGGTCGTGGTGCTCACCGCTCACGCCGAGGAGGAGTCGCGTCGCCGGGCCAACGAGGGCGGCGCCGACGCCTTCGTGACCAAGCCGTTCCAGCCGAACGACTTCAGGGCCACGGTTCTCAGCCTCCTCGAGTGACACCCCGGTAACCTCCGGGGGCGTGACCGCATCCGAGATTCCCTCCTTCATCGGCGCGCCCGTCCAGCGCCGCGAGGATCCCGCGCTGATCACGGGCACGGCCACCTACGTAGACGACATCGCACCGGCCGGCCTGCTCCACCTGGTGGTGGTGCGCTCACCGTTCGCCCACGCCAGGATCACCGCGATCGACACCTCCGAGGCCGAGCGCATGCCGGGCGTCCGTCTCATCCTCCGTCCCGAGGACGTGGCGGACGTGCGGATGCCGCCGGAGCCAAACCCGGCCCGCAACGTCCCGAGGCGGTACCCGCTGGTCCAGGGCAAGGCCCTCATGCCCGGTGACCCGGTGGTGGCCGTGGTCGCAGAGACGCCCGCACAGGCCCGCGACGCCGCCGAGCTGGTGTTCGTCGACTACGAGCCGCTCGATCCGGTCGGCGACGTCCTGGAGGCGCTGGAGGCCCCGCCCATCCACGACGGCCAGGAGTCGAACGTCGCCTACGACCGTTCCAAGGGCGACCGCGCCGCGTTCGACGCGGTGGAGGGGGACATCCGTCTGAAGGGGGTCGTGGAGCATCCGAGGGTCGTCCCCGCCCCGATGGAGACCCGCTCGGTGATCGCCGAGTGGAGGGAGGGCGGCCTGGTCGTGCACATGACCACCCAGGCGCCCCATCTGATGCAGCAGCAGTTCGCCGCCGACTTCGGCATCCCGGAGGCGTCGGTGCGCGTGATCACCCCGTTCGTCGGCGGTGGCTTCGGCGCCAAGTTCGACGCCGCCGAGGAGGAGTACCTGGCGATAGTGGCGGCCCGGCGGACGGGCCGGCCGGTGAAGTGGACGGAGACCCGCCGGGAGCACATGCTCACGATCGGCCACGGCCGGGCGCAGCGCCACGAGTGGGAGGTCGTCGCCGACCGCGACGGCCGGATCAAGGCGCTCTGGCTCGACATCCTCATCGACCTGGGCTGCCGCCACCGCTACCTGTCGTTCATGGAGATCACGCCCCGGATGGGGACGGGCAATTACGACATCCCCGTCTACGGCTGGCGGATGCGCGGCGTGTGGACCAACCGGTCGCCCCGCGGCATCTACCGAGGCGCCGGCCGGCCCGAGGCGACCCTGACCATCGAGAGCGTGGTCGACGCCGTCGCTCGGGCGACCGGGATCGACCCCGCGGAGGTGCGCCGCCGGAACTTCGTGCCGCCGGACCGGTTCCCGTACCACTCGTCGGGTGGGAAGGCCGGCGGCGGGTTCGTCTACGACACCGGCGAGTACGAGAAGACCCTGGATCGCCTGCTCGAGGTCGCCGACTACCAGGGACTGCTCGCCGAGAAGGAGCGGGCCCGCGCCGAGGGGCGTCTGATGGGCGTCGGGCTGGCCGCCTATGTCGAGGTGTGCGGCTTCGAGGACTGGGGCTCGGCCCGGGTCCAGGCCCATCCCGACGGCTCGGTGACGGTCTTCGTGGAGACGCTCGACCAGGGCCAGGGGCACCGCACCACCTTCGCCCAGCTGGTCGCCGGCGTGCTCGGCATCCCCGTAGAGCGGGTCCGCGTCGAGCAGGGTGACACCGCCAGCGCCCCGTACGGCTGGGGCACCTCCGGCTCGCGCTCCGTCGCCCAAGGTGGCTCGGCCAGCCATGCCGCCGCCGAGAAGGTGGCGGAGAAGGCGAAGCGGATCGCCGCCCACATGATGGAGGCCGCGCCGGAGGACATCGTCCTGGCCGGCGGGAAGGCGACGGTCGTCGGCACCGACTCCTCTGTCACCTGGAAGGAGATCGTGGAGCGTGCGATCGCCGGCACCGACCTCCCCGAGGGGATGGAGCCCGGGCTGACGGCCGAGGTCCACCTGAAGTCGGGTGGGCTGAACTTCCCCTACGGCATGCACCTCGCGGTCGTGGAGGTCGACCGGGAGACCGGGGCGGTGCGCCTCGACCGGATGTGGGCGGTCGACGACGCCGGCGTGATCATCAATCCGATGCTGGCGGACGGGCAGCGTCACGGTGGTCTCGCCCAGGGCATCGGCCAGGCGATGTGGGAGCAGGTCGTCTACGACGCCGACGGCAACCTGGCCAGCTCCTCGTTCATGGACTACCTGATCCCGACGGCCACCTCGCTGCCGGCGTTCCGTCTCGACGGGACGGTCACCCCGACCCCGACCAACCCGCTCGGAGCGAAGGGCATCGGCGAGGCGGGGGCCATCGGCTCCACGCCTGCGGTCCTCAACGCGGTGCGTGACGCCCTCGACGGCGCCTACATCCAGATCCCGGTCACCCCGGAGAAGATCTGGCGTGCGCTGCGCAGCCGGTGAGGATCCTTCCTCCGTGCCGGATGCGGGGTGGGGTGGTGGGCCCGTGGGCTGCGTTCGGTCGTCAGGTGCGAGCTCGGTGTCGGGGACGAACAGGTGCGCCTCGATCCCCAGCGCCCTGGCGGCGTGGGCGATGGCTCGGGCGAAGTTCCCGCCCGACGCCGCCACGACCCGTTCCGGCCGCTCCGGCTCGGCCAGGAGGCGGTTGAACGCCCCCCGGATCTTGAAGGTTCCGGTGGGCTGGAGCGTGTCGAGCTTGAAGGTGAGGGGAGCGTCCAGCCCGACATCGGCCTCGACGACGGGGGTGCGCCGGATGTGTCCGGAGATCCGGGCGGCCGCGGCGAGGATCTCCTCTCGGGTCGGGGCGGTCATGGGCGTCACGGTATCCCGGAGCCGCCGTGACGGGGCCTAATCTCGCTCCGTGCCGGAGCGGATACCCAGGCTGAAGATCGCACTCCTGGGCATCCTCACCATCGCCGCCTACGGCTGCTGGAATTACGCCTTCGGCGTCCTCCTCGACCCCGTCATCGCCGACACCGGCTGGAGCGAGTCCTACCTGACCCGCGTCTACGGGTCGTCGGCGCTGATCGGCGGGTTCGCCTCGGTGTTCAGCGGTTGGATGCTCGACCGTCTCGGCAGCAGGTTCGTGTTCTCCCTGGGCGCCGTGGTCAGCGTGGTGGCGTTCCTGGTGGCGTCGTCGACCGGCTCCCAGGCCGTGTTCGCCATCGCCTCCGGCGTCGGGGGAGGGAT
>QGUS01000219.1 GCA_003242515.1 Actinomycetota bacterium | reverse complement strand
AAGGGAATCGGAATTCTTTGCCGGTTGTGGGGTCTCGGAAATTTTTAAAGGGCACCCCCCGGGCCCCCCCGGATTCCGGGGGCCCCCCTGCCCAGCCTTTTGGGGCCCACCCGGAGCGCTGCGGCCCGGAGCCGGGCCAGGGCGATGAGCCCGGACGCCTCCTCGGGGAGCGGGCCGAAGCGGTCCTCCCACTCGGCGACCACGTCGTCGACCGCCTCGTGGGTCTCCGCGGCGGCGAGCCGCCGGTAGGCCTCGAGGCGGAGGTCCTGGTCGTCGATGTAGGTCTCGGGGAGCCGGGCGTCGACGGGCAGGTCGATGCGGATCTCCGGCGGGCCGGTCGGCTCCGGTTCCTCCCCCTTCATCTCGGCCACCGCCTCGGCGACCAGCTCGGCGTAGAGGTCGAACCCGACGGCGGCGATGTGCCCGCTCTGCACCTCGCCCAGGATCGAACCGGCGCCGCGGATCTCCAGGTCCTTCAGCGCCAGCTGGAACCCCGATCCGAGATCGGTCGCCTCGCCGATCGCCTCCAGCCGGCGGTGGGCCTCCTCGGTGAGCACCTGGTCGGCGGGGTGGAACAGGTAGGCGTAGGCCCGCTGGTTGGAGCGCCCCACCCGGCCGCGCAGCTGGTACAGCTGGGCCAGACCGAGCAGGTCGGCCCGCTCCACGATCAGGGTGTTCACCTTGGGAAGGTCGAGCCCGGACTCGATGATCGTGGTGGCGACCAGCACGTCGTACTCGCCGTTCCAGAAGTCGATCATCACCTGCTCCAGCTGGCCCTCCGACATCTGCCCATGGGCGATGACGTAGCGGGCGTCCGGGACCAGCTCCCGGAGCCGGGCGACGGTCCGATCCATCGACCGGACCCGATTGTGCACGTAGAAGACCTGCCCCTCCCGGAGCAACTCGCGGCGGATGGCGGCGGCCACCGCCTGCTCGTCGTATGGACCGACATAGGTGAGGATCGGGTGCCGGTCCTCCGGAGGGGTGCGGATGTGGGACACGTCCCTGATGCCGGTGAGGGCCATCTCCAGGGTGCGCGGGATGGGGGTGGCGGTGAGGGTGAGCACGTCCACCCCGACCTTGAGCCGCTTCAGGGCGTCCTTGGCGGAGACACCGAACCGCTGCTCCTCGTCGATGACGAGCAGGCCCAGATCCTCGAACGAGACGTCCTCGGAGAGGAGGCGGTGGGTCCCGACCACCAGGTCGACCTCGCCGTTGGCCAGCCCCTCGATCACCTTCTGCTGCTGCTTCGGGGTGAGGAACCGGGAGAGGACCTCCACCCGGATCGGGTACGGGGCGAACCGCTCCGAGAAGGTCTGGTGGTGCTGCTGGGCCAGCAGGGTGGTCGGGCACAGGACCGCCACCTGCTTCCCGTCCTGGATGGCCTTGAACGCGGCCCGGATCGCCACCTCGGTCTTGCCGAAGCCGACGTCGCCGAAGATGAGGCGGTCCATGGGCCTTTCGCTCTCCATGTCCCGCTTCACCTCCTCGATGGCGGCGAGCTGGTCTGCCGTCTCCTCGTAGGGGAAGGACGCCTCCATCTCGCGCTGCCACGGCGTGTCGGGAGCGAAGGCGTGGCCCCTGGCCAGGGCCCGCTGCCGGTGCAGTTCGACGACCTCGGCGGCCACGGCGGCGACGGCCCTGCGGACCCGGTTCTTCTGTTCCGACCAGTCCCGGCCGCCCATGCGGGAGATGCGGGGCTCCTCTCCGCCGGTGTAGCGGCGGACGGCGGCCAGCTGGTCGACGGGCACGTACAGCTTGTCGCCGGCCGCGTAGGCGATGACCAGGTACTCGCGCTCGACCCCGACCATCGTCCGGGTGACGAGGCCCTCGAAGCGGCCGATGCCGTGCTGGTGGTGGACGACGTAGTCGCCGGGGGTCAGGTCCTCGAGCTGCTTGACCGCCGGTGCGGAGGACCGGCCGGCCCGGCGGTGGGAGCGGCGCCGCCCGGCGATCTCGGACTCGCCGAGGACGGCGACCCCGAGGTCCGGCGAGATGAAGCCGTGGTGGATGCCGTAGGGGACGACGGCCGACCTGGCGTTGACCAGGTGGTCGAGCCGCTCGATGTGGAACCCCTCCTCCCCCAGCACCCGGGCCACCCGGTCGGCGGCCGGCTCGCCGTCCATGGCGATCACCGTGACCATGCCCTGGTCGGCGAGGCGGCTCAGGCCCCGGGCCACCGACTCGGGGTCGCCCGGGGTGGCGTCGAGGGCGCGGATCGTGAACACGGGGTCCTGCGGGCCGGTGGGCGCCGAGGGCATGCGGAGGTGCCGGCGGCTGTCCAGCGTCCTCTCCAGGTCGCCGAACAGGGTCGGGTGCTCCCCCGCGGGCGGCGCGGTCTCGCCCCAGGTCGGGGCCAGGGCCGCCGCCAGCTCGGCCTCCTCCCGCATCAGGTCGCGGGAGCGGTCCACCGCCCGGGTCGGGTCGGTGACCACGAGGTGCGCTCCGGGCGCCAGCTCGTCGACGAGGTTGCGGTCCTCGGCCAGCCACGGGAGCCACGACTCCATCCCGGCGAACACCTGGCCCTCGGCGAACCGCTCCCAGGCATGGGCGGCCCATGGCTCCGTGCGCAGGAGCTCTGCGGCCCGGGCGGCGATGGAGGCGTCGGGCCGGACCTCGCGGGCCGGGTAGGCGACCAGTTCGTCCACGGCGTGCTCCGACCGCTGGGTGGACACGGAGAAGGCCCGGATCTCCTCGACCTCGTCGCCCCAGAAGTCGACCCGCAGCGGCTGGCTCCCCTGGGCCGGGAACACGTCGACGATGCCGCCGCGGACGGCGATCTCCCCCCTGGCCTCGACCCGGTCGGTGCGCTGGTAGCCGACCTCGACCAGGTCGCGCACCAGGGAGTCGAGATCCCAGACGACGCCCTTGCGCACCCTGACAGGGTCGACCGGGGACGGGCTGACCCGCTGCACCGCGCTCCGGACCGAGGCGACCACCACGACGGGCTCGTTGGCCTGCAGGGCGTGGCGGGCCTCGGCCCGCATCGCCATGGTCCCGATGTTCGGGGAGACGTGCTCGAACGGGAGGGTCTCCCACGCCGGGCACAGCAGGACGCGGTCCAGGAAGAGCTCGAGGTCCTCGGCGAGTTCGGCGGCCTCGTTCTCGCCCGGGGTGAGCACCAGGAGCCCGGTGCCGAGGCGCTCGGCGAGGCCGGCGATCGCATAGACGCGCGCGCCAGGCGGCACGGCCCACACGGAGCCCATGTCGGGCGCGGGGGCGCTGTGCCAGCGGGAGAGAAGCGGCGCGAGAGGGGCGGGCATCCCGGGAGGCCGATGCTACCGGCGCGTCCGGGTCACGGTTCCGCGCTCAGGCCAGCCCCGTCTCCCGGAACCACTCGACGGTGCGACGGAAGGTGTCCGCGACGGGCGTGTACTGCAGGCCGAGCTCCCTGGTGGCCCGGCTCCCGTCGAGCCGGTGGGCGTGACGGGCCACCCGCACCGACTCCGGGCAGACCGGTACCGGGACGGGGAGCAGCGCCCCTGCCCATCCGGCGACCGGGAGCAGCCACCCGGGCACGAAGCGGGGCGGTGCCAGGGGCCCCAGCACCTCCTCGAGCACGGCAAGGGCCTGACGCGTGGTCAGAGTGGCCCCGCTGAGGATGTACCGCTCCCCCGGCCGCCCGCGCCCGGCGGCGAGG
>QGUS01000009.1 GCA_003242515.1 Actinomycetota bacterium | reverse complement strand
CGCAGCAGGACCCCGACCGCAATGGTCGCCCCCCCCGGCCAACGATAGCCGATCCGGCGCCCCAGCGGGGCTGCCCCCCGCCACCGCCAGGCCAGCAGGAAGCCGGCGGCGGCGAGGGCCGAGGCCACGCCGACGCCGATCAGGAACAGGCCGGGGAGGGCGAAGTCGTCGACCGGGGCCCTGGCGAGCACCTCGGTGGTCATCCCGAACGCGTGCTGCGGATCGCCCAGCATCACGATCCCGCCCTGGAGGGCGCCCACGGCCAGGAGAGCGAGCAGCACGGCGAGGACGGTCACCGCCCCGGGGCGACGCTCCCCATCGAGTCTGCGGGGTACGGGGCTGGTGATGGACATTCCGAACTCCTTCGTCGGTGCCAGCATCACACACCGCGCCCGAGGCGGCCAGGGCCGAAATGCCCCGACCTCCGAGGGCCTGGATCAGCCGTCGGGCCAGGGGGCGAACCCGAGAGACCCGTAGAGCCGTAGGGCTGCGGTGTTGTCCGCGGCCACGCGCAGTCCGACGGTGCCCGTGCCGGCCTCTTCGAGCCGGAGCAGGCAGAGCCGGAGCAGCTCCCTGGCCACGCCGCGGCGGCGCCAGCCGGGGTCGACGAACAGCTCGATGATGAACGGGCCCGGCGGAGTGTCGTCCCAGGGAGCCCGGCGGACGGTGAGGAGCGCCCCGACGATCCGGTCGGCCTCGGCGACCACGGACGCCTCCTCCCAGAGCTCCCCATAGAGGCCGTCCCAGGACGCCTCGATGTCGGCGGTCGCCTCCACGGCCGTGGCCCCGGCCACACCGGGCGGATACGAGGCGAAGTAGAGCCGACCCAGCTCGGCCGCGTCCGACCGGTTCGGCGTCCGGAACCGCAGGCCGGTGGCGCCTGGTCCAGGGAGTTCCAGCTCCCGTAGGTCGAGGGCGAGGGTCAAAGAGGCCACGACCCGAGTATGGGCCCCGGCGTCCGCCGGATCACCCGAGTTTTCCGGGCCCGGCGGCCGTCTACCCTCGCAGTCGTGCCTGACGTCATCATCGTGGGCGGCGCCGCCAACGGATGGGCGACCGCGTACCACCTCCTCCGGCTCGACCCGTCCCTCACCGTCATAGTCGTCGAGAAGGACCCCACCCTCCGCTACTCGTCGACGATGCTGTCGGACGGGAACGTCCGCATCCAGTTCAACCTCGAGGAGAACATCCGGATCTCCCGGTACGCCATGGAGGTCCTCGAGGACTTCGCCGAGACCATGGCCGTCGGGGACTTCCGGCCCGACCCGAAGCTGCGCAAGCAGGGGAACCTCTTCCTGGTCGACGAGACGGGGAAGGACGCCGCCCTCGCCGGCCTCGCCACCCAGCAGCGACTGGGCTGCGACTCGATGTGGCTCGACATGGCGGACATCGCCTCCCGCTGGCCCGCACTGGCGTCGGAGACCCTGATCGGAGGCACCTTCGGGCCGAGCGACGGCTCCGTCGACCCGGCCGCGGTGGTCGAGGGCTACCGGCGGAAGTCTCTGGAGATGGGCGCCACCTCGCACGTCGGCGAGGTCGTCTCCCTCACCGCCGACGGCGGCAAGGTGACCGGGGTGACCCTGGCCGGCGGGGCGACCCTCGCCGGGGACGTCGTGGTGGTCGCCGCCGGCGCCTGGTCCGCGGCCCTGCTCCAGACCGTCGGCGTCGACCTCCCGGTCGACCCGGTGATGCGCACCGTCTACGTCGTCCGCGCCGCCGTCGAAGGCGGGGCGTCGCTCCCCAGCGTGTTCCTCCCTTCGGGCGTCTACGCCATCCCGGAGCACGACACGTTCTTCATGGCGTGGTCGACGGACGACGACCCGGTCGGCTTCGACTTCACCCCCGCCCCGCGGGACCGCTTCTACGAGACGATCTGGCCGGAGCTGGTGACCCACCTCCCCGCCTTCGACCGGCTCGAGGTGGTCCGCTCCTGGGCGGGCCTGTACGCCCAGAACCGACTCGACGCCAACGCCATCCTCGGCGAGTGGCCGGGGGTGGCCGGCCTGTACATGGCCACGGGGTTCTCCGGGCACGGCTTCCAGCAGTGCCACGCCGTCGGCCGCTACCTGGCCGAGCTGATCACGGGGACCGACCCGGCGCTCGACCTGTCCCGTTTCGGACCGGAACGGATCATCAGGGGCGAGCCCTACGCCGAGCACGCCGGCCGTATCATCTGAGGCCTCCCCGCCCCGGCGCGGATCCAACGCGGAGGAGACGAGAGGAGTGAGATGAACACCGTCCTCTGGGTCGCACAGGGCCTGCTCGCCGTCGCCTTCCTCGCGGCGGGGTTCGCCAAGGCCACCATGAAGGAGGAGGAGCTCCCGAAGAAGCTGCCGTGGACCGAGGACTTCCCCACCCCGGTGGTCCGGTTGATCGGGGTCTTCGAGATCCTCGGCGCCCTCGGTCTGGTGCTGCCGATGCTCCTCGACGTCGCCCCGATGCTGACACCATGGGCGGCAGTGGGCCTCGCCGTCATCCAGCTGGGAGCCGCGGTCACCGATGCCCGCCGCGGGGAGAGCCAGATGATCGTGGTCAACCTGGTGCTCCTGGCGCTGGCGGTGTTCGTCGCGGTCAACCGGTTCTGATCCGGCTCCGGGACCTCACCGGGACCAGCTCCCGTGTCCGCGGGCGCGCCCTCCGGAGCCGAGCGGCAACCAATGCCGCCGCCGGCTTCGGTCGTCAGCCACACGGGTAGCCTCCCGCCGGCCCGGAAGGAGGAACGACGACTGCATTCAGATGGCTCCACGTCCTGGGCGGAGCCGCATGGTTCGGCGAGGTGATCGCCGTGGTCTTCGTCGTCGTCCCGGCCCTCACCCGGGCCGAGCCCGCGGTGCGGGCCTGGATGCTCCGCAACGTCTTCCCGAGGATCTTCCGGCTCGCGTCGGTCCTCATCGCCATGACCTGGGTGGGCGGCGCGGGCCTCTACCTCTCGATGAACCGGTGGCGGATCGACCCCGGCGCCCTGTTCGGCACCCGCTGGGGCCGGTCGATCCTCGTCGGCGGGACCCTCGGGCTGCTGCTCGGCCTGTTCCACTTCTTCGTCGAGGACCGGCTGGAGAACGCCGCGGTGCGCGCCGGTGACGACCCGGCCCTGGACGAGGGCCTGGTACGCCGCCTCAGGGTGATCCCGCGGGTCGGGCTGGGCGTCCTCGTGGTCGTGATCGGGTCGATGATGTACGCCGCCCGCGGCCTCTAGCCGGGAACTCCTGGCGGCGCCGCGTCGTCTCTTTCTGCCGGTGCGGGACTTACGATTTCCGTGCCTTCCGGCATCTGCCGGTCACCGACCAAGAACGACGACTGATTGAACGAGGGAAGGAGAACCATGCTTCGTATGGATTCCCTTGTCCGGGGACTCGATCGTCTCGACGGCTCGTAGCGGCGCCTCTCTCCTCCGACTGCGTCATGACGACCCTGCCCGGGCCATGCCGCGCCCGGGCCCGAGAGAGAGGTGATGGATGCGAAGGATTCGAGCGGTCATGGCCGCGCTCATGGTCACCGCCCTGGTGGCCATGCCGGCCCAGGCACAGGAAGGGGGGCTGCGGCTGTCCACGCCGTACCTCGGTGTGGCGGTCGAGCCCGGCGAGACGGCGAGCTTCTCGTTCGACGTCCACGCCCCGAACGGCACGCCCGTCGACCTGGAGGTGACACGGGCCCCGCAGGGCTGGAACACCACCATCCAGGGCGGCGGCTTCGTGGTCTCCCGCGTCCTCGTCGACGAGGACACCGACCACCGCATGCAGCTCCAGGTGGAGGTCCCGCGGGACGCGGGTATGGGGACCTATGACGTCACCCTGCGTGCGTCCTCCCCGGCGGGCAGCGACACCCTGGAGTTCGCGCTGACGGTGGCCGAGGACGTGGGGGCCGGCGGCGTCAGCCTCACGGCCGAGTTCCCCCATCTGAAGGACGCCCCCAACGTCACCTTCAGCTTCAGCCTCGACCTGCGCAACGACACCACCGAGGAGATCCAGTTCGGCCTCCAGGCCCAGGGTCCCGAGGGCTGGCAGGTCAGCGCCCGGCCGTCCGGTCAGACCCGTGCCTCCACCGTGACGGTGGACGCGGGCTCCTCGGAGCGGATCACGGTCGAGGTCGACCCGCCGGACTTCACTCCTGCGGGTGTCTACCCGGTGGTCGTCCGCGCCGCCGGCGGCGGCCAGACCGCCCAGGCGGAGCTGACCGTGGAGATCACCGGCACCTACGAGCTGACCCTGGTCACGCCGGACGAGGCCCTGAACGTGGCGGTCCAGGCCGGCAAGGCCACCGAGATGAAGCTGTTCGTGGTCAACGAGGGCTCGTCGCCGCTGAGCGACGTCACCCTCCAGGCCACCCCGCCGCGCGGGTGGGAGGTGACCTTCTCGCCGGAGCGGATCGACGTGATCGAGCCGGGCGCCTCGCAGGAGGTCACCGCGACCATCACCCCGGCGCAGAACGCGATCACCGGCGACTACCGGATCACCTTCCGGGCGCGGGTGGCGCAGACCCAGGACGAGATCGAGGTGAGGGCGACCGTGGAGACCTCGGCGTTCTGGGGCTTCGTCGGCGTGGCGATCATCGTGGTGGCGCTGGCCGCTCTCGGCATGGTCTTCCGGCGCTTCGGCCGGAGGTGAAGCCATGTCGGCCAACACGCCGCTGATCGAGGCCCGGAGGCTGGTCAAGAAGTACGGCGACAAGGTCGCCGTGAACGGCATCGACCTCACCGTGTCCGCGGGCGAGGTCTTCGGCCTCCTCGGCCCGAACGGCGCCGGCAAGACCACGACGATCCTCATGCTCCTCGGGCTCACCGAGCCCACCTCGGGCACGGCGCGGGTGGGGGGACTCGACCCCACCCGCGACCCGCTGGCGATCAAGCGCCGGGTCGGGTACATGCCCGACGCCGTCGGGTTCTACGAGGACATGACGGCGCGGGAGAACCTCCGCTACACGGCCGCCCTCAACGAGGTGCCCGAGGACGAGGTAGAGGACCGGATCCAGAACTTCCTCGAGGAGGTCGGTCTCGCCGACGCGGCCGACAACCCCGTGGGCACGTTCTCGCGTGGCATGAGACAGCGTCTCGGCGTGGCCGACGCCCTGGTCAAGGACCCGAAGGTGGTGATCCTCGACGAGCCCACCGCGTCCATCGACCCTCAGGGCGTCGCCGAGATGCTGGAGCTGATCCGCAACCTCGCCCACCGCGACGGGAGGGCGGTCCTCCTCTCCTCGCACCTACTCCACCAGGTGCAGGAGATCTGCGACCGGATCGCCATCTTCGTCTCGGGGAAGGTCGTGGCCGAAGGCACCCCCGCGGAGCTGGGCGCCAGGCTGGCCAGAGGGCAGGCCCGCTTCGAGATCGTGGCCGACACCTCCTCCGACCGGCTGCGTGAGGCGCTGGGCGCCGACGCCACGGTGGAGGGCGCCGACGGCCGCTGGCAGGTCACGATCCCGTCGGAGCAGTCGAAGAGCCTGTTCCGGCGGCTGGTCGACGCCGACATCCCCGTGCGGGGGCTGGTCGACCTCAACGCCGACCTCGACGAGATCTACCGCCGCTACTTCCAGCGGGAGGAGGTGAAGGCGTGACCGCAACCACGTTCGACACCTGGGTGCGCAAGCGGCCCGCATGGGCGGTGATCGCCCGCAAGGAGTTCGCCGACCACCTGCTGTCCGCCCGGTTCATCGCCCTGCTGGTGATCATGGGCCTGGTGGCCCTCGCCACCGTCTACTCCGCGGCGGTCGAGCTGCGGGACGTGGCGCCGCAGGCCACGGGTCAGCCGGGGCTGTTCCTCCAGCTGTTCACCGTCGCCACCGACACGCTGCGGCTCTCGTTCCTGCAGTTCATCGGGTTCCTGGCGCCGATCCTCGGCATCGCCTATGGCTTCGATGCCGTGAACGGCGAGCGCTCGCAGGGGACTCTGCCCCGGCTGGTCTCCCAGCCGATCCACCGCGACGACGTGATCAACGGGAAGTTCGTGGCGGGCCTCGGCATCGTCGGGTTGACCGTGGTGATCGTCGCCGTCATGGTGGCGGGGCTGGGGATCTTCCTGCTCGGCGTCGTGCCGACGGGCAGCGAGCTCGTCCGGCTGGTCTCCTGGTCGCTGGCGGCCATCGCCTACATCGGCGTGTGGCTCGCCTTCGCCACCTTCTGCTCGGTGGTGACCAGGCGGGCGGCCACCTCGGCGATGGTCTCGATCGGCGTATGGCTGGTCCTGGCGATCTTCGGCTCGATGATCTTCGAGCTCGTCGCGGGGATCGTCTCGCCGGTCAACCCGGCGGACCCGTACTCGGAGCTGGACAACCTCCGGACCCAGATCAGCCTGAGCCGCCTCTCCCCGATCACGCTCTACCAGGAGGCGTCCACCGTCCTGCTGTCCCCGCACGTGCGTACGGTGAACATCGTCACCCTGGAACAGCTCGACCGGGCGATCGTCTCCCGGCTCACCTTCGGCCAGAGCCTGCTGCTGGTCTGGCCCCAGCTGGTGGGAATGGTGGCAGCGACGGTCGTGATCTTCGCGATCGCCTACATCCGGTTCATGCGGCAGGAGGTCAGGGCCTGAGGCCCTGGCCCGTCAGGCTGGCGTGGGGGCGGGACGCCGCTTCCACGCCAGCGCCGCGATGCCGATCAGGACCACGGCGATCGACACCCAGCCGTTGCGACTGAGACCGAAGTAGCGCTCGAAGGTGTCGGTGCGGATCAGCTCCAGGAGGAACCGGATCACGCCGTAGCCGATGAAGTAGACGGCGATCAGCCGGCCCCGCAGGGCGGGGAACCGCCGGTCGAGCCAGAGGATCACCAGTGCGAGGAAGACGTTCCACAGCGACTCGTAGAGGAAGGTCGGGTGGAACGTCTCGAACGCCCTATAGGGCTCGGGGCGGAACTGGGGGGCGATCTCGAGACCCCACGGCAGGTCGGTGGGCGTGCCGAACAGCTCCTGGTTGAAGTAGTTGCCCCAGCGTCCCACCGCCTGCGCCAGGGGCAGGCCGGGGGCCAGGGAGTCCAGGAACATGCTCACGGGGCGCCTGAAGCTGCGGCACATGACGAAGATGGCCAGGGCTCCCAGGGTCAGGCCGCCGTACAAGGCGAGGCCGCCCTCCCAGACGGCGATCACCTTCCACCAGTCGGGCCCCTGGAAGCGGTCGAGGTGGGTGGAGACGTAAGCGAGACGGGCGCCGGTGAACCCGACCACCACCGTCCGGAACATGATCTGCTCCACCTCCTCGGCGGTCCCGCCGCGCTCGACCCACCGTCTCCGCGTCAGCGTCCAGGCGATGACCACGCCGAGGGTGACGAGGATCCCGTAGAAGGTGACCCGCAGCGGCCCAACGTGGAACTGGTTGATGGGCGGCGACGGGATCGACGCCAGGATCGAGGGGATCACATCGCACCTTCCTGTTTCGCCCACCGGAACCACATGACCGCAATGGTGCTCCACACGAACGGGATCGTGGCGAGCTTCATGATGATCCCGGCGATCTGCTGGTCCTCACGGGCGGTCAGCGAGGTGACCCGAGGCGCCAGCTCGTAGAGGGCGTAGACGGGGGTGGTGGTGAAGGTGAGGAAAGATGCCGGGGCGATGGCGACGATGCCCGTGGCGGTGAAGAGGTAGAGCATCCGGCCCCAGGGAGCGCCCTCCCGCCGGCCCAGCGGGGAGATGATCGGCAGCCAGAGGATCACACCCGCCAGCACCCAGGCGACGTCCATGAGGGCCGACCCGAGCTGGTTGCGGCGGAGCACCTCGACGGTGCCCGGGGCGTGGGTGGCGACCAGCAGCGCGTTGTAGAGGATGGCGCACATGATGTAGTTGCCACCCAGCCACTCCACCACCCGCGTGATGCGGAGCCGGTCGGTGATCGCCCGCGCCATCCACTCCGGGGTCCCCAGCATCAGCAGCGGGGCGGCCGCGAGGGAGTAGAGGAGGAACTGCAGCATGTGGGCCGAGGCCATGTACCCCGCCCCCAGCGTCCCGAGCGGCCAGTCCGAAGCGACCCAGAACACGACCATGCCGGCATAGAAGCGGCGGGCCTTCTTCCAGTCCACCTCCCCGTGCCGCCGCACGGCGATCGTGTAGAGGACCATCGGGAGGATCGACGCCGCCCAGATGCCCGGGTACGGGATCCACGACCAGGACCACGGCCGGTCCAGTGCGACACACCACCAGGTGAGGTCACCCATGGCTCACTCCATCTCGGCGAGGATCTTCAGGTCGTTGACCCACTGGGTCTGACGGGTCCCGTTCGGGTAGATCGAGTAGCTGAGGCCGTCGGGCGCATACGCGATCACCCAGCCGGCGTGGGCCACCGTGTAGTTCTCCTCCTCGCCCTCCTTGTAGGCGACGGGGACGTTGGCGGCCTTCTGCGCCGCCTCCAGCTCCCCGGGGGTGCCGGTGAGCCCGACGAAGGAGGGATGGAAGCCCCCCACCCACTGCTGGAGACGCTCGGGCGTGTCCCGGTCGGGGTCGACGGAGACGAACACCAACTGCACCTTCCGGGCCAGGTCCGGGTACTGCTCCAGCACTTCGGAGACCTGCGCCATGTGGGTGGGGCAGATGTCCGGGCAGTAGGTGTAGCCGAAGAAGAGGAGCGCAACCTTGCCCTCGGTCTCGGCGGCGAAGTCGTACGGCTCGCCGTACATGTCGGTGAGGGTGAAGGACGGCTTCGGGACCGGGTTCTCGATGGTGACGCCCTGCAGCTGGGAGGTCGGGACGGGTGCGCCGCAGGCGGCCAGGGCCAGCACGGCGACCACGACGAGGGCGAACACCCGAAGCCTCACGAGACGCAACTGTGGCCGTCCTCTCCTCGTAATCCAAACCGTCCGGTTTGCACGCCAGGCTAGGGGGTAGATTGCAGCAATGGACACAGACACGATCCGCTGGAAGGGGCGCCTCGGGCCCATCGATCTCCAGGTGGGACCCCAGACCTTCCGACCCACGACCGTCTCGGCCCTCATGGCCGAAGCGATGGAGGTGCGCCCCGGCGACACCGTGGTCGACGTCGGCTGCGGCAGCGGGATCCTGTCGATCATCGCGGCAAAGCTCGGCGCCGAGCGCGTCTACGGCGTCGACGCCGCGCCCGGGACCGTCGAGATTGCCACTGCCAACGCCCGCGCCCACGGGGTGGCCGACCGGGTGCAGTTCTTCCAGGGAGACGTGATCTCCCCGCTCCCCGAGGACCTCGAGGCCGACCTCGTCCTCGGCGACATCTCGGGAATCCCCGACGAGATCGCCAGCGTCTCCGGCTGGTTCCCGGCCGGTCTCTCCGGCGGTCCCACCGGGGCGGAGCTCCCCGTGCGCATGCTCGAGGAGGCGAAGCGGATCCTCCGCAAGGGCGGCAGGCTCCTCCTCCCGACCGGCTCGCTCCAGGACGAGAACACGATCCTGAACCGGGCCAGGCAGGCGTTCGGGAACCTGCGCCAGCTGGCGGAGCGGGCGATCCCCCTCCCCTCGACCCTGGCCGAGCATCCCGCCCTCACCCGGATGGTGAAGCAGAAGCTGGTGGAGGTCTCCCGGAAGGGCAGCCGCTACCTCTGGACCGCCCGGGTCTGGGAGATCACAGTCTGAGTCGATGGACGCCGCCGGCAACATCGCCGTCGGCCTGATCATCCTGCTCGGGCTGGTCGGGATACTGGTCCCCGTCCTGCCCGGGCTCTTCCTGGTCACCGGGGCCGTCCTCGTCTGGGCGCTCGTCGAGCGCACCGGCGTCGCCTGGGGCGTGGCCGCGGCCGCGGTCGGGGTCACCGCCATCGGGACCTTCCTCAAGTTCGCCGTGCCTGGGAGGCGGCTCACCGCGTCCGGCGTGCCCGGCTCGACCATCTGGTTCGCTGGCGCGCTGGCCATCGCCGGCTTCTTCGTGATCCCCGTCGCCGGAGGCCCGCTCGGCTTCGTCGTCGGCACCTACCTGGCGGAGCGCCGTCGGGTGGGGCCGGAGGCCGCAGGCAGGTCGACGAGCGACTCCCTGAAGGCGGTCGCGATGGCGATCGGGATCGAGCTGGCCGCGGGCCTGTCCATCGCCGGCCTCTGGCTTGCCGCGGTGGTGCTCGCCTAGTTGGAGAAGGTGACGCTGAACACCGGCCCCCAGCGGGCCACCACCCGCCCGTAGAGCTCCCCGGCCCGGAGCATGTCGCCCCCCGCCAGGGCGTCGAGCGACTCCTGGAGCAGCTCGCAGGTGTCGTCGAGGATCACGTCGGCCGGGTCGAACATCTCGGCCACGCCGCCGTAGTCCAGCTCCACCATCGACCCCTCGGGGAACGGCTCCAGCCAGTCCTGCAGGTGGGCCATGTCCTCCACGGGACCGCGGAACATCCCGGTCGCCTCCAGGATGCGAGTGGCGCGGCGGAGGCGCTTCCGGGCCGTCTCGATCCCCGCCCGGTAGCGGAGCACCGGGCCGCGGGGCCCGTCGTAGACCTCCCGCTCGGCGGGGTCGAACAGGGCGAACCAGCGGATGGGGACGTGCCATGCCGCGGTGAGTACGTGGGAGCGGTGGTCGGGATGGTCGGCGTGGTAGCGGCGGAGCTCCTCGATGGCGATCCGCGCGGCGCGCTCGGGCACCAGGCTCACCCCGAGGCTGGTGACGGCGTTGGCGTAGGCCACCGTCGACTCCAGGACCCGGAGACGGAGATGCGACGGGCAGACCACGAGCCTCCCCTCCCAGGTGGCGGTCAGGTCCCGGTCGGCGGGCTCCGAGAGCATCCCGAACTCACGGACGAAGCCGGGGACAGGCTCGACCGACGGGGTCGCCGTCGGTGAGTACACCCTGAGCTGGGCCGTCTTCGTCATCGACCAACATCGTGGCACGCGCCACCGACAAGGACACACCAAAAGTGCCGGTGGTTAAGATCGGGCACAGGCGCCCGCACGACTAGGAGGTCGTTGGTTGATCGTTTTCGACGAACTAGCCAGGCAGGGCCACGAGCAAGTCCTGTTCGGCCACGACCCGGTATCGGGCCTCCGGGCGATCATCGCGATCCACAGCACGGCTTTGGGTCCCGCCTTGGGCGGGACCCGCTTCTTTCCGTACGAGTCCGAGGAAGACGCCATCGCCGACGCCCTCCGGCTCGCCCGGGGGATGACCTACAAGTCAGCCGCGGCGGGCCTCGACCTGGGCGGCGGCAAGGCGGTGATCATCGGGGACCCGCACACCGACAAGACCGAGCGGCTGCTCCGGGCCTATGGGCGGATGGTCGACAGCCTGCAGGGGCGGTACATCACCGCCGAGGACGTGGGCACCACCACGGCGGACATGGATGTCATCGCGCGCGAGACCCGCTGGGTGGTAGGCAAGTCCCGGGCCATGGGTGGTGCCGGAGACCCCTCGCCGGTGACGGCGAGGGGTCTGTTCGCGGCCACCAGGGCGGTGGCCGAGAAGCTCTACGGGACGACCGACCTCTCCGAGCGCACCTTCGCCGTCCAGGGTGTCGGCAAGGTGGGCTCCGCGTTCGTCCAGCTGCTCGTGGAGGCACGGGCGAAGGTGGTCGTGGCCGACTCGTTCCCGCCCGCGCTGGAGGCGGCGAAGGAGAAGTTCGGCGTCGAGACCGTCCCCCTCGGCGAGATCCACCAGGTGGAGTGCGACATCTTCTCCCCCTGCGCCCTCGGTGGCGTCCTCAACGAGGAGACCATCCCCGAGATGAGCTGCAAGGCGGTGGTCGGCAGCGCCAACAACCAGCTCGCCACCGAGAAGGACGCCGAGCGTCTCCACGACCGCGGGATCCTCTACGCCCCCGACTTCGTGGTGAACGCCGGCGGTGTGATCAACTGCTTCGACGAGCTGCAGGGATACAACCGGGAGCGGGCCCTGTATCTCGTCGACTCCATCTACCACTCGACCAAGCGGATCCTGGAGGTCGCCGAGACGGAGAGGATCCTCCCCGTCCAGGCGGCGGAGAAGGTCGCCGAGCAGCGGATCTCGGAGATCGGTGACCTCCGACGCTTCCGACGCAGCGGAGACGATCGCGCATGACCATGACCGAACACCTGACCCATCGCGACCTGGGGATCGGTGACGACGACCTGATCCGCCTCTACCGCCTGATGCTCACCGCCAGGCGGATGGACGACCGGATGTGGGCGCTGCAACGCCAGGGCCGCGCCGCCTTCGTCGTCGGCTCATCCGGTCACGAGGCGATCCAGGTGGCGTCGGTGTTCGCCCTCGACACCAGTAAGGACTGGGTCCTGCCTTACTACCGCGACATGGGCGTCGGGCTCGCCTGGGGGTTCACCCCCTACGAGGTGTTCCTCGCCGTCTTCGCCAAGGAGGCCGACCCCACCTCCGGCGGCCGCCAGCTCCCCAACCACTGGTCCGACCCGGACCGCAACGTCTTCACCCAGTCGTCCGTCATCGGCACCCAGTACCCGCACGCCGTCGGCATCGCCCAAGGCCTGAGGATCCAGGGCTCCGACGGCGTGGTCGTGGTGTATGGCGGCGAGGGCTCCACCTCCGAGGGCGACTGGCACGAGGCCATGAACTGGGCCGGGATCCACAAGCTCCCGGTGATCTTCGTGATCGAGAACAACCAGTACGCCATCTCCGTGCCGGTCCACGAGGAGGTGGCCGGCTCGGTCGCCGACCGCGCCCAGGGCTACGGCTTCCCGGGCCACCGGATCGACGGCAACGACGTCTTCGAGGTGATCGCCACCATGCGCGAGGCCGTGGCACGGGCCCGCGCCGGTGAGGGGCCGACCCTCATCGAGGCGATGACCTACCGCTACTACGCCCACACCTCCGACGACAACGACGCCCTCTACCGGGACCGGGAGGAGGTGGAGGCGTGGAAGAAGAAGGACCCGCTCGCCCGGCTCCGCTCCTACCTGATCGAGAACCGCCTGCTCACCGAGGAGCAGGAGATGAAGATGGACCAGGAGGTCGTCGCCGAGCTGAGCTGGGCGGTGGAGCAGGCGGAGGCGGCTCCCGACCCCGAGAACCCGCTCAGCCACGTCTACGCCCGGCCGATCGAGCCCTCCAAGCCGGTGACCCTGCCCGAGCCGGTGCCGGCCGGCGAGCAGGTGAACCTGATCACCGCGATCAACAAGACCCTCCACGAGATCCTGGAGGCGCACCCCGAGGCCGTGGTCTTCGGCGAAGACGTCGCCCGCCGGAAGGGCGGCGTGTTCAAGGCGACCGAGGGATTGACCGAGCGGTTCGGCGCCGACCGGTGCTTCAACACCCCGATCGCCGAGTCCTCGATCGTCGGCTGCGCCATCGGCATCTCGGCGACCGGCCTCCGGGCCATCGCCGAGATCCAGTTCGCCGACTACATCCACCCGGCATTCGACCAGATCGTCTCCGAGGCGGCACGGGCCAGCTACCGCTCCAACGGGAGGTGGAACGTCCCGATCGTGATCCGCACGCCGTACGGCGCCGGCATCCACGGGGCCCAGTACCACTCGCAGTCGATCGAAGCGTTCTACGCCCACGTGCCCGGGCTCAAGGTGGTGGTCCCCTCCACCCCGGCGGATGTGAAGGGGCTCCTGCACTCGGCGTACGAGGACCCGGACCCGGTCCTGTTCCTCGAGCCGAAGAAGCTGTACCGCCTCGCCAAGGGGCCGTTCCCCGAGGGCGAGTACCGGGTTCCGCTGGGCAAGGCGGCGATCCGTCGGTCGGGCTCGGACCTCACGATAGTCACCTACGGCGCCATGACCCACTTCACCATGGAGGCGACCCGCATCCTCGAGCAGTGGGGCATCGACGCCGAGGTGATCGACCTCCGGACCCTGAAGCCCCTCGACTGGCCGACCATCGAGGCGTCGATCAAGAAGACCTCCCGGGCGCTGATCGTCCACGAGGACAACGAGTTCGTGGGTTACGGGGCCGAGGTGGCGGCGCAGATCGCGGACAAGGCGTTCGAGTGGCTGGACGCCCCGGTGCGACGGTACGCCCTGCCCGACGTCCCGATCATGCCCTACGCGGGGTCGCTGGAGAACGCCCTGTACCCGACCCCGGAGCGGATCGCCGAACGGGCCCGGGACCTGGCCAGGTACTAGGAGCCCGGCCCGGCCCGTACCCGGGGTCTGGCACCGGTTGGCCCCACCCCGGCGGGCAGGCGGAGCACGCAAGCCTTCTCTCCGTCCTCAGGTCGGCGGAGTGGGGAGACACCCTCCGAGGGCCTCTAACCTTCGCCACCTATGTCCCTCCTCCGGCATCTGAGCGAGCTGGCCGGCGCCGCGTTCGCCGACCTCGGCCTGGACGCCTCCTACGGCCAGGTCCTGCCGTCGCAGCGGCCGGAGCTCTCCCAGTTCCAGTGCAACGGGGCGATGGCGGCCGCCAAGAAGTCCGGCAGGCCGCCCCAGGAGATCGCCGGCCAGGTGGCGGAGCGGCTGCGGTCCCGGCCCGGTGTCGCCCTCGCCGAGGTCGCCGGCCCCGGCTTCATCAACATCTCCGTCACCGACGACGCCCTGGCCGAGTGGGCCAACCGCACCGCGTCCGACCCGCGGCTGGGGCACGAGGCCGCGGCCGACCCCCTCACCGTAGTCGTCGACTATGCCGGCCCCAACGTCGCCAAGGCCATGCATGTCGGTCACCTGAGGGCCACGATCATCGGCGACTCCCTCGCCCGCACCTTCGCCTTCGGCGGGCACAAGGTGATCCGCGACCCCCACTTCGGCGACTGGGGGTTCCAGATGGGCCTCCTCATCGCCGCCATCGCCGAGGAGCAGCCCGACCTCCCCTACTTCCAGGAGGGCGTCACCGAGTTCCCCGACACCTCCCCGGTGACGCTCGACGACCTGCAGCGGATCTACCCGGCCGCCGCGGCCAGGGCCCAGGAGGACGAGGAGTTCGCCGAGCGCGCCCGCATGGCCACGGTCCGCCTCCAGCAGGGCGACCCCGGGTACCGCGCCCTGTGGCGGCACATGAAGAACGTCTCCGAGCAGTCCCAGCGCGCCGACTTCGCCGCCCTCGGTGTCGAGTTCGACCTCTGGTACGGCGAGTCGGACGTCCATGACCTCATCGAGCCCATGGTGGAGCGGCTCAAGGAGGCCGGCGTGGCCGAGGAGTCGGAGGGCGCCTGGATCATCCGGGTCGACGAGGAGGGCGACAAGCGGGAGTGGCCGCCGCTCATCCTCGAGTCCCGCACCGGCGGCTTCCTCTACTCCACCACCGACCTGGCGACGATCGACTTCCGCGTCCGGGACCTGGGCGCCGACCTGATCCTCTACGTGGTCGACCGCCGCCAGAGCGACCACTTCACCCAGGTGTTCCGCGCCGCCCGCAAGGGCGGGCTCGCTCCGGAGGGCGTGGCCATGGAGCACACCTGGTTCGGGACCATGAACGGCCCGGACGGTAAGCCCTTCAAGACGAGGGAGGGCGGCGTAATCCGCCTCGGCGACGTGATCAACATGATCGTGGACGCCGCCCGGAAGCGGCTGGACGAGGCGCACCTGGCCGAGGACTACCCGGAGGAGGAGCGGGAGCGCATCGCCCACCAGGTCGGCATCGCCGCCCTGAAGTTCGGCGACCTGGTGAACAACCGCACCTCGGACTACGTCTTCGACCTCGACCGGTTCAGCTCGTTCGAGGGCAAGACCGGCCCGTACCTCCAGTATGCGGCGGTGCGCGTGAAGTCGATCCTCCGCAAGGCCGAGGAGCGCGCCATCGAGCCCGGGCCCCTGGTTCCGCCGACGGTCCCGGAGGAACGCCAGCTGATCCTCCACCTCCTCCAGTTCCCCGAGGTCGTGGACCGGACGATGGAGCTGCGGGCGCCGAACCACGTCGCCGAGTACGCGTTCGAGACGGCCGGGGCGTTCAACCGCTTCTACGACACCTGCCACATCCTCTCCGAGGAGGACGCGGCGCGGCGCGCCGGCTGGCTGGCCCTGGCCCGCTGGTCGCTCGCCACGCTGGAGCTGAGCCTGCACCTCCTCGGCATCGAGGTGCCGGACCGGATGTGAGCACCATGGAGGTCCGGCCGGCCACCATCGAGGACGTCCCCCGGATCGCCCCCTGGACCCGGGACACCTTCGACTGGGGCGACTACGTGGC
>QGUS01000218.1 GCA_003242515.1 Actinomycetota bacterium | reverse complement strand
TTTCGCCTGCGCCAGGGCGGCGTCGACCAGGTCGCCTACGGGACCGACGGCTCGCGGTTCTACGGAGCCACCTTCGACCCCTCGGGCCTGTACCGCATGGACTCGGTCCTGGGCTGGCTGGTGTCCGAGGGAATCGGCCCGGCGGAGGTGGCGGCCCACGTGTCGGCCCTCCAGGAGCGCTTCCTCGCCGCCGGCGTGGCGCCGGGGGAACTGATCCCTCCCCCGCCCCATCGCAGGGGGAGCTTCCTCACCTTCCGCACCCCCAGGGCCGGAGAGGTCTACCGGGCGCTACACGAGCGGGGCGTGGTCACCGACCACCGGAGGGACCGCCTCCGCATCGGCTTCGGCATCTACCACGACGAGGCCGACGTGGATCGGCTCGTGTCGGTGCTGGCCTCGCTCTGAGGGGAGTCAGCCCTCGGGTGTCGAGACACAGGTCGATCGACCGCCGGACCGGTCCGGGCTCGATCTCGGCGACCGTGGCCGTCACGATCCCTGTCGATCCGGACAGCCACCCCGAGGCGTCCTCGGACGGGCCGCGGAGCGCGACGACGACCAGCAGCACGATGACGGCGAGGATCGCGCCGAAGGCGACGAGGGCCGTGCCGATGGCCAGGAGCACCCTGGCAGTGTTCGAGGTGATACGGCGCATCATCGGTCGCGGCCCGCCACTACGCCCTCCCTGTGGCCTACCCCGGCCGAAGAAGGGATAATCCAGGGATGTCCCTGGTGCCCGCCCTGCGCGTCGTGCCCATCGACTCCGTGCGACGGCACGAGGAGATCGACCCGATCCGCGTCTCCCGGCTCCGGGAGCGCCTCGTCTCCGACCGCGTTCAGGTCAACCCGGTCGTCTGCATGGAGGCCGACCACGGCTACGTGGTATTGGACGGAGCCACCCGGACCGAGGCCATCCGGGGCCTGGGGCTCCCGTACATCGTGGTCCAGCCCGTCGACCCTTCCCGCGTCACGCTCGAGACCTGGCACCACGTGATCCGCGACTGTCCGCCGGGAGAGGTGATGGAGCGCATCGCCTCGGCAGCCGGCCTCATCCTCGGTGTCGAGGACCGAAAGCCCCAGGTCACCACCAGGGAGGGGAATCGGTTCACCGTCAGCGGCGAGGACATGAGCCCCAACGCCGCCCTCAACACCCTGGTCGACTCGTACATCGGGCAGTGGCTGGTGAGCCGAATCATCGATCCGCACCCCGACACCGTCACGACCCGGTTCCCCGACTGGTCCGTGATCGTGGAGTTCCCCGCGGTCCGCATCGAGGACGTGGTCGAGGCGGCCCTGGGCGACGACCTCCTGCCCGCGGGCGTGACGCGGTTCCTGGTCCCGGAGCGGGTGCTCCGGCTGATGGCGCCGCTGGAGGTCCTGGAGACGGGGGACCAGGACGCCCTGGACCGCCTGGTGGAGGAGCGGTCGGCGGCGGGCCGGGTGCGTCGGTACGAGGAGACGGTGGTCGTCCTCGACGACTGAGCCCGCGGAAGTCGTACGCTGGCGGCGACATGGACACGCCCCTCGTCGCCGTCGTGGAGATCCCCGGCGGCAGCCGCAACAAGTACGAGATCGACAAGGAGACCGGCGAGATCTTCCTCGACCGGACCCTGTTCACCGCCACCCGCTACCCCGCCGACTACGGGTACTTCCCGGAGACGCTGGCGGAGGACGGCGACCCGCTCGACGTGCTGGTACTCGTCACCGAGCCGACCTTCCCGGGCTGCCGGGTACGGGTGCGGCCGATCGGGGCCTTCCTCATGGAGGACGACGGGGACCCGGACCACAAGGTGATCGCCGTCCCTCACGGCGACCCGCGCTGGGACGGGATCGAGGACGTCGACGACCTCAACCCGAACCTCCGGGACGAGATCGAGCACTTCTTCCAGGTCTACAAGCAGCTCGAAGGCAGCAAGACCGCTTCGCTCGGCTGGAGCGGGATCGCCGAGACCTGGCCGATCATCGAGGCGGCGCGGGCCGCCTACTCCGGCTGACGGTCCGGCACGACGGCGACCGAGACCAGCTCGATCAGGGCGTCCCTCTCGAACAGCTCCGCCACCCCGATGAGGGCGAGCGGCGGGTAGTGCCTCCCGAACACCTCCCTCCAGGCCTCCCCCAGCTCCCTCAGATGGGCCTTGTAGCCGGCGACGTCGGTCGTGTAGATGGTCATGGAGACCAGGTCGGACGGGTCGCCACCCGCCTCGGCGATGACCCGGGTGACCCGGCGGCACGCCTCGGCGAACTGGGCGACGATCCCGTCGGGGAAGGACCCGTCGGGCTGCTCGGCGGTGATCCCCGCCAGGTACAGCGTCCGGCCCGGGGCGGCTACCGCTCCGTACGAGAACCCCTTCGCATCGGGCAGGCCCTCGGGGTCGAACATGTGGTGGCGCGTCATCGGCCGGTCCACCTCGGGGGCTCCTTGGCCTTGAAGGCCCGGTAGAACTCGGCGTGGTCCTCCCCCTTCATGAGGAGGGCCTGGGCGAACGCCTCCAGTTCGATCGCCGACCCCAGGTCCATGTCCAGCTCCCGGCTGACCAGCACCTTGGTGGCGGCGTAGGCCGATGCCGGGCCATCGGCGAGGCGGCGGGCTATCGCCACCGTCTCGGCCAAGAGCCCGTCGTCGGGGACCACCCGGTTGGCCAGGCCGATCCGATGCGCCTCGGCGGCGTCGATGGGGTCGCCGAACAGCAGGATCTCCGTGGCCCTGCCCAGACCGACCACCCTGGGCAGGAGGTAGGCGGAGCCCATGTCGGCCCCGGCGAGCCCCACCTTGGTGAAGAGGAAGTGGAACCTCGCCGACTCGGCCACGACCCGAAGGTCGGCGGCGAGGGCGATGACCGCCCCGGCGCCCGCGGCGGTGCCGTTGACCGCGGCGATGATCGGGATGGGGAGCCGCCGCATCCGCTCCACTACGGCGCCCGTCATCCGGGTGAAGTCGAGGAGGGTGCGGGCGTCGGCCCCCTGGAGCTCGCCGATGATGTCGTCGACGTCACCGCCCGAGCAGAACCCCCTCCCCTCGCCGGTCACCACCAGCACCCGGACGTCGTCCCGGTGCTCGATCTCGGCGAGGAGGTCGCGGAGGTCGGCGTAGACGTCGAAGGTGAGCGCGTTGAGACGGTCGGGTCGGCTCATGGTCACCGTGGCAACGCCGTCGGCGACCGTGAAGCGGAAGTGCTCCCAGCTCTCGGTGAAGCCGGCAGAAGCTCGATACGGGCTCATTGCCCGCCAGACGGTACCGCCTCCCTGGGCCGCGCCCGAAGGAACGAGAAGATCCCGTGGAGCAGACCCAGCCCCAGGATCGGGGTGAAGACCCGCTTCAACGGGGCCGACTCGAGCAGGAGGCCGATCACGAAACCGACCGCCCCGATCACCATGAGCGTGTAGGAGATGGTGATGAGGCGCTCCCGCACGTCGGACTCGATGAGGAGGACGGCGAAGATGAGCGAGGTCATCACCAGCACGAAGTTGGTGTGATCCATGGCGAGCAGCAGCGACCCGAGGTCGGAGATCTCGGCGCCCTTCCCGAACTGGACCGCCAGGGCGACGATGATCCCGACCACGCCGACCAGGCCGACCACCGCGGTGCGGACGAGCTTGGGACCGAGCCCCGGCCCCCAGGCCGGTCTCTAATACACATCTCCAGGCCCACGCGCCTAGGCACGATTACGTAT
>QGUS01000217.1 GCA_003242515.1 Actinomycetota bacterium | reverse complement strand
AAAGGGGTATGGGGTATTTAGACCGGTCGGGGGGTGGGGGGAGGTGTTAAAGGGCATGGGTCAGTTCTCTCCAAACACGTCGGCGAGACGGGCCGGGTACGGGGCCTCGTAGCCCGTGGCGGCCTGGACGGAGTCGAGCACCGCCTCGGTGGACGGGCCGATCCGGTCGAGCAGGATGTTCGGGTAGAGGCCGATGAGCAAGACGAGGATCACCAGCGGTGCCAGCAGGGCGACCTCCCGCGCGCTCAGGTCGGGGATCGTGGCGTTCTCTCCCTCTGGGATGCCGGTGAACACCCGCTGGTAGGCCCACAGCAGGTAGACCGCGGCGAGGATCACGCCGACCGCGGCGATCACCGCCAGCGACGGGAGGGTCGGGAAGCTGCCGATCAGGACCAGGAACTCGCCGACGAACCCGTTGAGGCCGGGGAGGCCGATCGAGGCGAAGGTCATGAAGAGGAAGAACCCGGCCAGGAGCGGCACGGCCTTCTGCAGACCCCCCAGCTCGGCGATCGCCTTGGTGTGGCGCCGGTCGTAGATCATCCCGACGAGGAGGAACAGGGCGCCTGTGGTGAGCCCGTGGTTCACGTTCTGGATGACCGCACCCTGGAGCGAGCCCGAGGTGAGGGCGAAGATGCCCAGGACGATGAAGCCGAGGTGGCTCACCGACGAGTAGGCGACCAGGCGCTTCAGGTCCGGTTGGACGATGGCCACAGTGGCCCCGTAGACGATGCCGATCACAGCCAGGATGCCCATGATCCAGACGGCGTCGACGGACGCCTGCGGGAACAGCGTCAGGTTGAAGCGGATCAGACCGTAGGTCCCGAGCTTCAGAAGGACGCCGGCGAGCAGCACCGATCCCGCCGTCGGCGCCTCGGTGTGGGCGTCGGGCAGCCAGGTGTGCACCGGGAACAGCGGCACCTTGACGGCGAAGGCGAGGGCGAACGCCGCGAACAGGAACCGCTCCGCACCCAGCGACAGGTCGAGGTTGGCCAGGTCGGCGAGGGCGAACGACGGCGCCCCGGTCTGCGTGTTGTGCATCACCGCCATGGCGATGATCCCGGCCAGCATCAGCGCCGAGCCGAACGCCGTGTAGACGAAGAACTTGAAGGCGGCGTAGATCCGGCGGTCGCTCCCCCAGATCCCGATGATGAAGTACATCGGGATGAGCATCGCCTCGAAGAAGACGAAGAAGAGGAAGACGTCGGTGGCCACGAAGGCGCCGAACATCCCGGCCTCGAGGAGGAGCGTCAGGACGACGAACTCCTTGGTGCGCTTGGTGATGGACACCGAGGCGCCGAGGGCGATCGGGACCAGCAGGGCAGTGAGCACCACCATCGGCATGGAGATGCCGTCGATCCCGAGGTTCCAGCCGAGGCCCCACGGCTCGTACCAGGGGGCCTCGACGACGAACTGCATGCCGGCCTTCGGCTCGAAGGCCCAGAAGACGTAGCCGGCGAGGGCGAGCGGCGCGAGCGAGAGCACGACGCCGAGGGGCAGGTGGATCTCGTGGCGTCGACGCGGGACCGCCAGCACGATCAGGGCGGCCACCACGGGCATGAGCACGAGCGCCGTCAGCACGGTTCCACCTTCCGGGTACCGGGCACCGAGTGCCGAGTACGGGGCGAGCGAAGCGAGCCCAAGGTCATCCCCCCATCACCGCCAGCCACACGACCAGGGCCACGGCACCGCCGAAGAGGAGAGCGGCGTAGTTCCGGACCTGGCCCGTCTGCAGCCTCCGGACCCTCTCGCCGATGCCCCGGGTGAGCCGGGCCACGCCGTTGACCGCGCCGTCGATGATCGGCTGGTCGACGCCGAAGGCAGCCACCTCGGCAGCCTTCTTGCCGGGCTGCACCACGGCAGCGTCGTACAGGTCGTCGATCCGGTAGGCCTGGGTCCACAGCCCCCACACCGGCTGCAGACCCTGTTCGAAACCACTCCACTCCTCCATCGGGCGCCGGTAGGCGAAGGTGGCGGCGCCGACGCCGACCAGGCCGGCGAGGACCGAGATGCCGGCGAGCAGCAGGAAGGCGCCCATGCCCTCGGGGGCGTGCTGGACGTGGACGCCCTCGAAGACCGGGTGGAGGAAATGCTCCAGGGTGAGCTTGAACGGGGTGTTGACCAGGCCGCCGACGACCGTGAGCACGGCCAGCACGATCAGCGGCAGGGTCATCCCCTTCGGAGACTCGTGCGGATGGGCGCCCTCGTCCCAGCGGGGCTCCCCGGTGAAGACCATCACCCACTGGCGGGTCATGTAGAAGGCGGTCATGGCTGCGGTGAGCAGGCCGACGACCCAGAGGACCCCGTACCAGCCGCCGCGCCCGAACAGCGAGCCGAGGATCTCTTCCTTCGACCCGAATCCGGCGAGAGGCGGGACGCCGGCGGTGGGCCGCGGGGCCAGCCCCATGGTCACGGCCGTGACCGGCATCGTGGAGAAGAGCCCGCCCATCTTCCGCATGTCCTGCTCGTCGGACATGGCGTGGATCACGGACCCGGCACCGAGGAAGAGGAGCGCCTTGAAGAAGGCATGGGTCATCAGGTGGAAGATCCCGGCCACGTAGGCCGTGGCACCGGCCGCCATGAACATGTACCCGAGCTGGGAGATCGTCGAGTAGGCCAGCACCTTCTTGATGTCGTATTGGGCCAGGGCGATCGAGGCGGCCCAGAGGGCGGTGGCGGCGCCGACGGTGGCGACCGTCACCTGGGCAGCCGGGGCTAGCTCGAAGATGGCGGCCGACCGGGACACGAGGTAGACGCCGGCGGTGACCATGGTGGCGGCGTGGATCAGGGCCGACACCGGGGTCGGGCCTTCCATGGCGTCGGGCAGCCACACGTACAGCGGGATCTGGGCCGACTTGCCGGCGGCGCCGACCAGGAAGAGCAGGCCGATGGCGGTGGCGGTGCCGGTGGTGAGGACCTCGGGGGCCCGCTCGAAGATGCCCGAGTAGGAGAGCGTCCCGAACGCCGTGAACACGAGCATCAGGGCGACCATCATCCCGAAGTCGCCGATCCGGTTGACCACGAACGCCTTCTTGGCCGCCCCGGCGGCGGACTCGCGGGTGAACCAGAAGCCGATCAGCAGGTAGGAGCAGAGGCCCACCAGCTCCCATCCCATGAAGAGCATGGCGTAGTTACCGGCCAGGACCAGGGTCAGCATCGAGGCGGCGAACAGGTTCAGGTTGAAGAAGAAGCGGCCGAACCGCTCGTCGCCGTGCATGTAGCCGATGGCGAAGACGTGGATGAGGAAGCCGACGCCGGTGACCACGAGCGCCATGAGCGCCGAGAGCGGGTCCCACAGCAGCTCGAGGTTGGCTCCGATGGCGGGCATCCAGGACCAGAGCACGAGGGTGCTGGCCTCGGCGTGACCCTCGAAGAACGGCACCGCCGCGACGAAGGCGACGACGAAAGACGCTCCGATGGCGGCCGAAGCCACCATGCCGGGCAGCGGCTCCGGGAGGCGCTGGCCCACGAAGTGGAGGAACAGCGCCCCGGCCAGCGGCAGCGCGATGACGAGCCAGAGGAAGTCGATGGCGAGGTCCGTCATCCCTTCATCTCCGCCAGCTCGTGGACGGATGCGGTGGACGGAAGCCTGAAGATGGCAAGGTTGATGGCGAGGCCGACAAGGACCTGGGCGGCGCGGCCACCGGGGAGGAAGAAGCCGGCAACTGGCCGCCCACTGTCGTAG
>QGUS01000216.1 GCA_003242515.1 Actinomycetota bacterium | reverse complement strand
GGCCTTGCGGGGGGGGCCATGGGAGGGGAGGCGGGGGGGGGGGCCGGCACGGCGGGCGGCGGGCCCGGGGGCTGGTATGTCGAGGACCACGTGGTGGTCCGGATGGGCCGGGGGGCCTCCATCCAGGCGCTGGAGGCCGACGCGGAGGTCGTGGACGACCCCGAGGGCATCGAGCCGCTCTTCGACGACTGGTACACGGTCCCCGTGCCCAAGGGGATAGACGCCGCCGAGTTCGCGGCGGTCCTCGAGGAGCGCCCGGACGTGGAGGTCGCCGAGCTGGACGGCGTCTTCGAGTTGCTCGTGGCGGCCCCGTTCTATCCCAACGACCCGTGGTGGGTCGGGCAGAAGAACAACCCGAACCGGCAGTGGCACATGCACCGCATCGACCTGGTGGACGCCTGGCGCCGGACGGTCGGGACCGGCGTGAAGGTGGCGGTGATCGACACCGGCGTCACCCCCGGGACCCTCGATGGCTTCTGCCGTCTTCTGGTGGACGAGGCCGAGTTCTACGGGTCGGAGTCGTCGCCTCCGGTGGAGTCCGGGCCCGGCTCGGCTGCCGATGACGACGGGCACGGCTCCCACGTCGCCGGCACCATCGCCCAGTGCGGCGACAACGGGAGGTTCGGCACCGGCGTGGCGCCGGACGCCTCGATCATGCCGATCGACGTCTTCCGGCCCGGTTCGGACGGCAAGCAGACCGCCACCGCGTCGGACGTGGCCAGGGCCATGAGGTGGGCCATCGACCACGGCGCCAGGGTGATCAACATCTCGGCGGGGTTCCAGGGCGGCTCGTTCCACTACATCGACAAGCTGATCGAGGAGGCGTGGTCCGAGAAGATCGTGATCGTGGCCGCCGCCGGCAACAACGGAGGCGCGGTGTTCTACCCGGCCAACCACCCGAAGGTGATCGGGGTGGGGGCCACGGGCTTCGGCGACGCTTGGGCCACCTACTCGTCCAATGGTGACGGGCTCGACTTCGTCGCTCCTGGCGGCAGCCAGAGCAGCCCGGTCTGGCAGGAGTCGCCGCCGCTCGGCGGCTGGGTGGGGATGTACGGAACCTCGATGGCGGCCCCGCACGTGGCCGGGGTGGTGGCGCTGATGAAGTCCGTCTACCCGAACGCCTCCGTGGCACAGGTATACGGGGCCCTCAAGTGCACCGCCCTGGACATCAACACCCCCGGATGGGACTCCCTCACCGGCTGGGGCCTCATCCAGGCGGCCAAGGCCCTGGCATCGCTCGGCCAGCTCGTCGGCAGTGGCAAGGCCTCCTGTGACCTGACGATGCCCGGGGGCGCCGACCGGGTGGCCACCGTGGACACCGGCCTGGCCCAGTGGACACTGTGGGACGGCACCGTCCCCCTGACCGTCTTCACCTATGGCAAGGCGGGGGACATCCCGTTGATGGGTGACTGGGACGGCGACGGTGTCGCCACGCCAGGCCTCTACCGCCAGTCGGACGGCTTCGTCTACCTCAAGAACAGCAGCAAGGCCGGCAACGCCGACGTCACCTTCTACTTCGGCCGCTCGGGGGACATCCCGGTGGTGGGCGACTTCGACGGCGACGGTGACGACACCGTATCGGTGTACCGGCCGTCGACCGGCCGCTTCTACATCAAGAACGAGCTGAAGGACGGCTGGGCCGAGTACGAGTTCGTCTTCGGGCGACCGGGCGACATCCCGTTCGCCGGTGACTGGGACGGCGACGGCACCGACACCGTGGGCCTGCGCCGGCCCTCGGACGGTTTCGTCTATCTGAGGAACTCGAACTCCGCCGGGTGGGCCGACCACGAGTTCTTCTACGGGAGGAACGGGGACGTCGTCTTCGCCGGCGACTGGGACGGCGACGGTGAGGACGGCGTCGGCGTCTACCGGCCATCCACGGGGATGGTGTATCTCCGGAACCCGCTGTCGTCGGGCAACGCCAACATCCAGTTCTACATCGGGAAGGGCGTCCACCCGGTTGCCGGTGCCTACTGAGCCGGCCGGGGATGCGACCCGCCACACGCATGACGGCCCGGCCCGCCGGGTCGATCCCGGCCAGCGAGTGATTGGGCCGAACGACCTGCCCTTGCTCCCGACACCGGCGGTCGTCGCCTCGTAGCATCCGCTGGTGAGATCCGTCTCCCTCCGTGGCGTCCTCGTCGTCCTGATCGCATCCCTCGCCGCCCTGCCGGCTGCCGCCCTGGCCGGTGAGCCTGCGAATCGTCAGGAGCGGGCCCGCGGCGGAGAGCAGGTCGTCGCCGAAGGCGGCTATCTCCCGGACCACGTCCTGGTCAGGATGTCCCGGGGCGCCACGATCCAGGCGCTGGGGGCCGGGGATGGGCCGGTCGAGGAGCCGGAGGCGATCGAGCACCTCCGCGGCGACTGGTACCTCGTTCCGGTGCCGGACGGTGTGGACGCCGCCGACTTCGCCGCGGAGCTCGGTCGACGCGCCGACGTCGACGCCGCCGAGGTCAACCGGTTGCTGCAGCCGTTCGTCCCGGCTCCCTTCTATCCCAACGACCCCTGGTGGGTGGGGCATGGGGACAACCCGAGCCGGCAGTGGCACATGCACCGCATCGACCTGGTGGAGGCCTGGCGTCGCACCGTGGGGACCGGGGTCAAGGTGGCGGTGATCGACAGCGGGGTGACCGCGGGAACCCTCGACGGGTTCTGTCGTCCGCTCGTTGACGAGGCCTGGTTCTTCTACCCCTATGCCTACAACTTCGGCTCGGGTACCGCCTTCGACGACAGCGGGCACGGGTCGCATGTCGCCGGCACCGTCGCCCAGTGCGGTGGCAACGGGAAGTACGGGACCGGGGTGGCGCCCGACGCGTCGGTCATGCCGGTCGCCGTCTTCAACTGGCAGAACGGTTCCTACGGGGCCAGCCTGGCGGATCTGTACCTCGGCATCGGGTGGGCCATCGACCACGGTGCCAAGGTGATCAACCTCTCACTGGGCTTCAGCGGCACCTCCTCGTTCCTGGACGACGTCTTCGCAGAGGCGGTCTCCAACGGCATCGTGGTGGTCGCGGCTGCGGGAAACGAGGACGCACCGGTCTCCTTCCCGGCCAACCACCCCCAGGTGGTCGCAGTCGGCGCCACCGACTTCAACAACGCTCGGGCTCCCTACTCCAACCATGGGGCGGGGCTCGACTTCGTGGCTCCGGGCGGGTCCACTGCCGCGGGGCGCGTGTGGCAGGAGTCTCCCGTGTCGAGCACCACGGGCTATGTGGGCATGCAGGGCACCTCCATGGCCTCGCCCCACGTCGCCGGCGTGGCGGCGCTGCTCAAGTCCGTTCACCCGAACGCATCCGTGGCCCAGGTCTACGGGGCGCTGAAGTGCACCGCCGTCGATCTGGGCGCACCCGGATGGGACTCCAGCTACGGCTGGGGTCTGATCCAGGCGGCCAAGGCGCTGGCGTCGCTCGGCCAGCTCGTGGGCAGCGGCAAGACCTCCTGCGACCTGACCATGCCCTCCGGGGCCGAAAAGGTGGGGACCGTGGACATGGGGCTCGCCCAGTGGACCCTGTGGGACGCAACCCGGCCGCTCGAGGTGTTCACCTACGGGCGGGCCGGGGACATCCCCCTCATGGGTGACTGGGACGGCGACGGCATCGACACCCCGGGCCTGTACCGCCAGTCCGACGGGTTCGTGTACCTCCGCAACTCCAACTCGTCCGGCAACGCCAGCGTCAGCTACTACTTCGGCCG
>QGUS01000215.1 GCA_003242515.1 Actinomycetota bacterium | reverse complement strand
GGTGTCCGCCTGTGTTTCCGGGGTTGGGTGCGCGACCGTCTCGGCAGCAGGTTCGTGTTCTCCCTGGGCGCCGTGGTCAGCGTGGTGGCGTTCCTGGTGGCGTCGTCGACCGGCTCCCAGGCCGTGTTCGCCATCGCCTCCGGCGTCGGGGGAGGGATGGTCTTGGCCCTCGGCTTCTATCACGTCACCCAGGCGGTGGCCGTCCGGGTGAGCCCCGACGCCTCGACGAAGGCGATCGCCGTGGTCACGGTGTGGGGAGCCTTCTCCTCGGTGGTCTACCTCCCGTTGTCCGCCTGGCTCGTGGAGAACCATGGGTGGCGGGTCGCCCTGACGGTGCTCGCCATCTCCGCCGGCGTGTCCTTCCTGGCGGCCGCAGTCGGCATGAGCACCCGCACCGAGTCGATGCCCCTCAGCGTCGACCTGGTCGCCGGCATGCGGGAGGCGTTGAAGACGCGGGCCGCCCGCTCGTTCCTGCTCTCGCAGGCCGTGATGGGCATGGCGATGACGGTCATCACCGCCTACCAGGTGCCGGTGATGACCGAGGCCGGCCTGCCGCTGGCCACGGCCTCGGCGTGGGCAGGGTTCCGTGGCTTCTCCCAGCTGTTCGGGCGCCTGCCCCTGATGCCGATGGTGCGTCGATTCGGTGTCGTCGGGTCGATCCGGATCTCCTATGTCGCCGTCTGGCTCGGAGCGGTGGCGCTGGCCTTCGCCGGGACGCCGCTTCTGGCGGGGACCTTCGCCGTCGTGGCCGGCTTCGGGATCGGCGCCATCTCGCCGCTGATAGGCATCCACTCCCGGGACGTGTTCGGGTCGCAGAGCCTCGGCATGGCGATGGGGGTGGTCAACCTGATGTTCCAGGTGGCCGGCGCGGCAGGACCGCCCCTGGCGGGCGTCCTCGTCCAACAGACGGGATCCCGGTCGGTGGCGGTCCTGGCTGCGAGTTTCCTCGCGTTGCTCGCCTGTCTGTCGATCAGCTCGCCGGAGCGGTCTCCTTCTGGATGACCTCGCCGAGGCGCTCGATCAGGTCGACGACCCGATTCGAGTAGCCCCACTCGTTGTCGTACCAGGAGAACACCTTCACGAGGTTGCCCCCCAGCACCTGCGTGGAGCTGGCGTCGAAGATCGACGAGTGCGGGTTCCCGATCACGTCGGCGGAGACGATCGGGTCCTCGGTGTACTCGATGATCCCCCGGAACGGGCCCTCGGCCGCGGCCTTGACGGCGGCGTTGACCTCCTCGACGGTCACGTCCCGGTCCAGCTCGACCACCAGGTCGATGATGGAGCCGTCGGGCACCGGCACGCGCATCGCCATTCCGTCGAGGCGGCCCTTCATGTTGGGCAGCACCTCGCCCACGGCCTTCGCCGCACCGGTGGTGGTGGGGATGATGTTTTCCGTGGCGGCGCGGGCCCGGCGGAGGTCCTTGTGGGGGACGTCGGCCAGACGCTGGTCGTTCGTGTAGGCGTGGACCGTGTTCATCAGGCCCTTGCGGACCCCGAACGCCTCGTCCAGGACCTTCACGATGGGAGCCAGTGCGTTGGTGGTGCAGGAGGCGTTGGAGGTGATCACATCCTCGGCACCGAGCTCCTCGTCGTTGACGCCGAGGACCACGGTCTGGTCGATCGGGCCCTTGGACGGCACCGTGAGGATGACCCGCTTGGCGCCGGCGTCGAGGTGCTTCTGGAGGGAGTCACGGTCACGGAACACGCCCGTGGACTCGACGACGACGTCCACGTCCAGCTCCCTCCACGGGAGCTTGGCCGGGTCACGCTCCATGAGCATCTTGATCTCGTGCTTTCCGACCCTCATGACGCCGTCGCCGACCTCGACCTCCTGGTCGAAGCGGCCCATGACGGTGTCGTACTCCAGCAGGTAGGCCAGGATGTCGTCGTCGGAGAGGTCGTTGATGGCGACCACCTGGATGTCCGACTCGGGGCGCTCGGCGATGATGCGGAAGACCGCCCGACCGATTCGCCCGAAGCCGTTGATGGCGACGCGGGTCACTTCAAACCTCCTGCGATGCGCTCGGCCACTTCCACGACACGGTGGGAGTAGCCCCAGCCGTTGTTGAACCAGACGACGGTCTTCACCAGCGTCCCGCCGGACACCATGGTCGCCAGGCTGTCGTAGACCCCCGAGTGCGAGTTCATCCGGACGTCCGAGGAGACGATCGGGTCGGCCGTGTACTCGATGATGTCGGGGATCCGCTCCATCGCCCTGCGGACCGTCTCGTTGACCTCCTCGACGGTGGTCTCACGACCCACCTCGGCGGTCATGTCGACGGTGGAGCCGTCGGGGACGGGGACGTTGAGGGCGGTCACGGCGATCTTCCCCTCGAGCTCGGGGAGGACCTGGGTGATCACCTCGGACGAGCTGGTCTCCGACGGGATGATGTTCTCGCCCGCCGCCCGGCTGGTGCGGTAGGAGTCGGTGGGGACGTCGGCGAGGCGGCCCGACTTGGAGAGGGCCTTCACCGCGGTGATGAAGATCCGCTCGATGCCGAAGGCCTCGTCGAGTGCCTTGATGATCGGGGTGGCGGCGTTGGCGGTGTTGGACGCCATGGCCACCATCACGGGGTCGGTGTCGAGCACCTCGTCGTTGACGCCCCGGATCAGCAGCGGGATCTCGCCCGGCACCTCGGGGCTGGAGGTGAGCACCACCCGCTTCGCGCCGCTGTCTAGGTGCCCCTGGAGGGCCTCCCGGGTGCGGTAGCGGCTCGTGGTGTCGAAGACGATGTCGACCTGGTCCTCGCCCCAGTTGGTGTCAGCCGGCGTGGCGGCCTGGCCGAAGCGGACCTTGCGGCCGTCGTAGTCGAGCCAGCCGTCGGCGTAGGAGACGGAGCCGGGGAACCGGCCGTACAGCGAGTCGTACTTGAGCAGGTAGGTGAGGGCCTCGGGGTCGGCGACGTCGTTGATGGCTACCACCTCGATGTCGTCGCGGCCGTGGAGGAGACGGAACACGTTCCGCCCGATCCGGCCGAAGCCCATGAGTCCGATTCGGGTTGCAGTCATCGAGCTCCTTTCAGATTCCGAACTTAATCCGGCGCGGGGGGTACCTGTGGGGGAGAAGGTCCTTCCCTTCGGGACTGTCGTCACATAGGTTCGCCACGGGAGGGATCGTGCTTCTGGTCCAGCTTGTGATCGCAGGCGTCTGCCTCCTCCCGCCCGTGGCGGGGCCGATGACCCGGCCGTTCGCGCCGGCGGGGGACTACGCCGGGCACTGGGGGGTCGACCTGGCCGCGCCGTCAGGGACGGTGGTGGTGGCGCCGGTCTCCGGGACGGTCACCTTCGCCGGCTCGGTGGCCGGGATGCGGTCGGTGACGATCCAGCCCTCGCCCGGGGTGCAGGTCTCGGTCTCGTACCTCCAGTCGGTCGAGGTGGCGGCGGGTCGGGCGGTCTCACGGGGGAGCCCGGTCGGCCGGGCCGGGGCGCCCCACGGGTCGGCGGGGGTGCACCTGTCGCTGCGGGTCGACGGCGAGTATGTGGACCCGGCCCCCCGGCTGGGATGCGGCGACCGGGACATCAGCCGGGCACTGAGGCTGGTCGAGCCCCCGATGCCCTATCCTCGCCGTCGTGCGCACCGGGATTCTCGGCGGGACCTTCGACCCGATCCACGTGGCCCATCTCCACGCCGCCGAGTGCGCCCTCCATCAGGCCGGCCTGGACCGGGTGCTGCTCATGCCGGCCGGGGACCCCTGGCAGAAGCTCGGCAGGCGGGTGTCGGCCGGGCACCACCGTCTCGAGATGGTCCCGCGGGCCGTCCGGGGCGTTCCGGGGCTGGG
>QGUS01000008.1 GCA_003242515.1 Actinomycetota bacterium | reverse complement strand
GGTTGCCCCGGGCGGAGGTCCCCCCCCCCGCCCCGGTGCGGGCCCGGGCGGGGGGGCGGCCGGGTTCGGCAGCTCGAAGGTTGCTTCGGGGTGGGGTGCCGTGCCGAGGGAGCGCTGGATGGCGCCGTTGCGGCGGGACTCGTTGCTGACGATGCCGCGGAGGTCGGCAGATACCGTAGCGGAGGTGACCCTGTCCCCGGCGATGAGGATGGAGCCCGACACGAGCGGGGTGCGACCGACGGCTGTCGTGGCGCCGATCCCGCGGAGCTCCTCGTCGATGCGGAAGCCGGCGAAGAAGGCGGTCGTCGTGTCTTCGAGCGTGAACTCGCCGACGGTGGTGTCGACGACCCAGGTCCCCTCGATCCCTGCCGGGACGCCGGCGGAACCTGCGGCGTCCGTGGTGGTCGGGTTGCCGGAGACGGAAGAGGCGGTGCGGTCGATGTCGACCTCCCCGGGGGCGTCCCCGGAGAAGAACCAGACCAGGCCTCCGATCGCCAGGGCGACGATCACCAGGACGGGACGACGACTCGCTTCACTCCGGGCCTCTTCTCATCTCGCGATCTTGGCGGGATCCACGGGCTCTGAGAACCCCGCCGGACCGGCCGGGATTCCCGGGGCCGCAGTAGCCCCGGCAGGGTGACCCCGGAGGGGCTGGAGGAGCTGGCTCTGCTGCGCCGGGCGCGGGACCACATGGACCGGCACTTCTCCGAGCCGCTCGACGTGGCCGCCGTGGCCCGGCTGGCGTTCATGTCGCCGGGGCACAGGATCCACCGGGCCTGAATCCCCCGTCATTTGGGGAATGATGGGTCGTAACGTGCCCGTTCCCATGCATCCCGCCGACTCGCACGACGAGATCCGGGTCGTAGGAGCCCGGGAGAACAACCTCAAGGACGTCAGCCTGGCGCTGCCCAAGCGGAGGCTGACGGTGTTCACCGGCGTGTCCGGTTCCGGCAAGTCGAGCCTGGTCTTCGACACGATCGCCGCCGAGTCGCGCCGGCTGATCAACGAGACCTACTCGGCCTTCGTCCAGGGGTTCATGCCGACCCAGGCCCGGCCGGAGGTGGACCACCTCGAGGGGCTGACCACGGCCATCATCGTCGACCAGGAGCGGATGACCCCGAATGTCCGGTCCACGGTCGGCACCGTCACCGACGCCAGCGCCCTGCTGCGGATCCTGTTCAGCCGGTTCGGCGAGCCCCGCATCGGCCCGCCCACGGCCTTCTCCTTCAACGTCCCGTCGGTGCGCGGGTCGAGCACCGTGCGGATCGAGGGCAAGGCCGAGGAGGGCTTCTCCTTCGACCTGCTCGGCGGGATGTGCCCCACCTGCGAGGGGACGGGGTCGGTGAAGGACATCGACCTGACCGAGGTCTACGACGCCGACCTGTCGCTGCTGGAGGGAGCCATCAAGGTGCCCGGGTACGCGTCGGGCGGGTGGCCGGTCCGGCAGTTCGCCGAGTCGGGCTTCCTCGACCCCGACAAGCCGATCCGTGACTACACGGAGGCCGAGCTCCACGACTTCCTCTACAAGGAGCCCACCAAGGTCCGGATCGCCGGGGTGAACGTCACCTACGAGGGCCTGGTCCCCAAGCTGCAGAAGTCGATCCTCTCCAAGGACCCGGACGCCCTCCAACCCCACATCCGGGCGTTCGTGGAGCGGGCGGTCACGTTCCGGACCTGCCCCGGCTGCGACGGCACACGGCTCAACGAGACGGCACGGTCCTCCCGCATCGCCGGCCTCAACATCGCCGAGGTGTCGGCGATGCAGATCACCGACCTCGCCGGGTGGGTCCGGGGCCTCGACCTGCCGTCGGGCGGGCCGCTCCTGGAGAACCTGCGCAACCTCCTCGACTCATTCGTCGAGATCGGTCTCGGCTACCTCTCCCTCGATCGCCCCTCGGGCAGCCTGTCGGGCGGCGAGGCGCAGCGGGTGAAGATGATCCGCCACCTCGGGTCTCCCCTCACCGACGTCACCTACGTCTTCGACGAGCCGACCACCGGGCTCCACCCCCACGACATCGGGCGGATGAACGACCTGCTCCTGCGTCTGAGGGACAAGGGGAACACCGTGCTGGTCGTGGAGCACGAGCCCAGGACCATCGAGATCTCCGACTTCGTGGTCGACATGGGGCCCGGCGCCGGCTCGGCCGGTGGCGAGGTCGTCTTCCAGGGCCCGGTCGACGACCTGAGGAAGAGCGGCACCCTCACCGGGCGGCACCTGGACAACCGGGTTGGGTTCAAGGAGACGGTGCGGGAGCCCACCGGATTCATCGAGGTCCGCGGCGCCAACCGCCACAACCTCAAGGACGTCGACGTCGACATCCCGCTCGGGGTGCTCTGCGTCGTGACCGGCGTGGCCGGGTCGGGCAAGAGCTCGCTGATCCACCACTCCATCCCCCGGGACGCCGGAGTGGTCTTCGTCGACCAGTCCCCGATCCGCGGCTCGCGGCGCTCCAACCCCGCCACCTACACAGGCCTGCTCGATCCGATCCGGAAGGCGTTCGCCAGGGCCAACGGGGTGAAGCCCGCGCTGTTCAGCCCCAACTCGGAGGGCGCATGCCCGACCTGCAACGGCGCGGGCGTGGTGTTCACCGAGCTGGGCTTCATGGACGTGGTCTCGTCGACCTGCGAGGACTGCGAGGGCCGCCGCTTCCAGGCGGAGGTCCTGGAGTACCGGCTGGGCGGGAAGAACATCCACGAGGTGCTCGAGATGCCGGCGAGCGAGGCGGCCGCCTTCTTCGCCGCCCCCGACTCGAAGGTGCCGCAGGCGCGGGAGATCCTCGACCGCCTCGTCGACGTGGGTCTCGGCTACCTGAGCCTGGGACAGCCGCTCACCACCCTCTCCGGCGGCGAGCGCCAGCGTCTCAAGCTGGCGATACACATGGCCGAGGACGGGGGCATCTACGTGCTCGACGAGCCGACCACGGGCCTCCACCTGGCGGACGTGGAACACCTGCTCGCCCTGCTCGACCGCCTGGTCGATCAGGGCAAGTCGGTGATCGTGATCGAGCACGACCTCGCCGTGATGTCCCACGCCGACTGGATCATCGACATGGGTCCCGGCGCGGGCCACGACGGCGGACAGGTTGTGTTCCAGGGCACGCCGGCGGACCTGGTGGCCGACCCCTCCACCCTCACCGGCCGGCATCTGGCCGAGTACGTCAGCGCAGGCTGAACGGCGGGTACTTGTCGGTTACGAGGAAGAAGGCGTAGGCCTCCACCCGTAGCCACCAGCGGAACAGCCCTACCACGAAGTCGAACAGCCCACGCGGGTATCGCCCCGTGAACAGGATGGCGAACCAGGCGATCACCACCGCGAAGAAGCCCGGGAGGGCGAGCACGGCGAGCACCACCAGGTGGGGGATCACCGCCAGCCACTTCACCAGCGGCATCATCCGGCCCAGGTCCCGCTCTGCGTCCGGGTAGTCCAACTCGAGGTGGACCGACTGCTCGTCGGTGGTCGACGGGTAGCGGTCGGTGAGCAGGGCCAGGTAGGCCCCCACCCGGGTGCTGAACCGTGCCAGCTCCCGCTGGAAGTCGAACCACCACCGCGGGTACTTGGCCCGGAAGACGATCATCAGCGCGGTCGCCAGCCACAGCCCGCCGACGATCCCGCCCCCGGACCGGGTGATCACCTCCACGGTCTTCCCGGCGTCGTCGATCACCTCCACGGTGCGCGCCCCGTCGCGGTGATCAGCCCGATGACGACCAGGATCGGGAGGGCGTAGAGGAGACGGAAGAAGGTGGACGACCTGTCGAGTCGCTCCGGGTAGTCGATGTCGAGACGGGCGACATAGGGGACGGCCCCTGCGGTCATGTGCTCCTCCGGGTTTCCGGCGAAGCTACACCGCCGCCCTTTGCCGGGCGTCATGGAGACCGGATCCCCGGCCTTCGGCGTGGAGGGACATCCTGCCGGGGCGCGGGTCGCCGAACCATGGAGGTCCTGTCCGTCGACCCGGCCGGAGCCCCGACAGGGAGCGCTTCGCAGGTTCCGCATCATTGCGTCTCCGGCGCGGCATCATCCCGCCTCCGTGAGCCCGCTCGACAAGGCCCTCTCCGCCGCCGGTTCCGCCGCTCTCCTGGCCGCGGCCCTGCTCCGCCCTTCCGACGCCCTCGCGGCCGCGGACCAGGTCTGGCCCGCGTTCGTGATCGTCGCCGGTCTGATCCTCATCGGTCTGGTGGCTCAGGAGGACGGCCTCTTCAAGTGGGCGGGCGTGACCCTGGCGAAGCGGGTGCGGAGCCGGTGGGGGCTCCTCGCAGGCGCCACCCTGCTGATCACGGCCGTGACCGCCACCCTCAACCTGGACACGGCGGTCGTCTTCCTCACGCCGGTCTTCGTCGCCCTCACCCGCGCGGTCGGGAAGGAGGACGGGCCCTACGTCTACCTCTGCCTGATGCTGGCCAACGCCGGCTCGCTGTTCCTGCCCGGCTCCAACCTGACCAACCTGATCGTGTCCGGCCACGGCGGGATCTCCGGTGGCCGGTTCCTCGCCCAGATGTGGGACGCGGCCACCCTCGCCACGGTGGCCACGGTCGTCGCCGTCGCCTGGGCGTGGCGCCGGGACCTGGCGGCGGAGGCGCCCCCGGAGCTCGACCCGGGACGCCCGCACCTGGGCCTCGGCCTGGCGGCGGTGCTGGCGGCCCTGGTCGTGGTCCTCGCATTCCCCGAGCCGGCGCCGGTGTCACTGCTGATCGGGGTGGCGGCGGTCGGCTGGCGGATCGCCCGGGGCAGGGAGTCCTGGCGGCGCGCGGTGGGAGCGCTCGGCCTGCCCACCCTGCTCGGCCTGTTCGGTCTGGCGGTCGGGGTCGGCACACTGGGCCGCGCCTGGGCAGGCCCACACAACCTGCTGGCGGGCCTCGGCACCTATCCGACGATCGCCGTGGGGGCGGCGACCGCGCTGGTGATCAACAACCTGCCGGCGGCGGCGCTGCTCTCGGCCCAGCCGCCACCCGACCCCTATGCCCTGCTGGTGGGCCTCAACATCGGGCCCAACCTGTTCGTCACCGGGTCGCTGGCGTGGTTCCTCTGGCTGCGGGTGGCGATGATCGCCGGTGCGAGGCCGTCGATCGCCCGCGCCACGCGAACGGGGCTCATCGCGGTGCCCCTGGCGGTCCTGGCGGCGGGCGCCGCCCTGGGCTGACCCCGGTCAGCCCTCGTCGTCGAGCTTCTCGATGAAGTCCTTGGCGGCTTCCTCGCCCTTGTCGACGTGCTCGGCGAACCGGCCGCCGGTCTTGTCGTCGATGAAGTCACCGACCTTCTCGACGCCCTGCTCCAGGGCCTCCTTGTTGTCGGCGGCCGCCTTCCGGGCCTTCTTGAACAGGTCTCCGATCCCCATCTTCTCCTCCTTCTGTTGGGGAACCCTCGAGTCCGTCGTTTGCCGGAACCCCCACGGACATCCCCGGGAGACTGGCCGTCTCCGTCCCTCCGTCCTGCGAGCCACCCGCGTCCGGCCCGGCCAAACCTACAGGAACGGGTCTTCCGTGGTAGACACATGCCGGGCGGTGTGGTGGCCGCGGGCCGTGGCCCTCAACCCCGGGTACGGCGAGTACCAGAAGCTCACGGACCGGGAGATCCCGGTCGTGTTCATCGATCCCGTCCCGTAACGCTCGCCGGGGTCGCGAAACGGAATCGAAACGGACCCTTATAGGCCGCGAAACGGTGCGGTAACAGACCGCTGGCACGCTCCTGCCCCGATGGATATGAGGAGGAGGAGCGTATGAGCGCCGGGGACATCGCGTGGGTGCTCGGGTCGGCAGCGCTGGTGCTGTTCATGACACCCGGGCTCGCCCTGTTCTACGGCGGCATGGACCGGACGAGGAACGTCGGGAACATGCTCGCCATGAACTTCTGGTGCCTGCTGGTCATACCCGTGCTGTGGGCGACGGTCGGCTATTCGCTGGCCCAGTCGGGTGACGGCAGGCTGATCGGGAACCTGGACCTCGCCTTACTGAAGGGCATGACCATCACCGGGGAGGACGGCGGAGCCGGGCTCCTCGCGGTGGCCTTCCTGGGGATGTTCGCGGTGATCACGCCCGCCCTGATCTCGGGCGCGGTGGCCGGTCGGATGAGGTTCACCGCCTGGATGGCCTTCTCCGTGGCGTGGTTCCTCCTGGTCTACGTGCCCGTGTTCAAGTGGGTGTACGGCGGCTGGATCGGCGAGCTCGGCGCCCTCGACTTCGCCGGCGGCACCGCGATCCACGTCAACGCCGGCATCGCCGCCCTGGCCGCGGTCATCGCCCTGGGCAAGCGGAAGGGCTGGCCGGAGGAGTCCCCCGCCCCGCACTCCATGCCCCTGGTGATGCTGGGCGCCGGCATCCTGTGGTTCGGCTGGTTCGGCTTCAACGCCGGGTCGGCCTTCGCCGCCAACGGCCAGGCGATCCAGGCCTTCGTCAACACCTTCCTCGCCGCGGCGGCGGCCGGCCTCGCCTGGGTGCTGATCGAGAAGGCGAAGACGGGCCATGTCACCAACCTGGGCGCGGCCTCGGGCATCGTCGCCGGCCTGGTCGCCATCACCCCGGCCGCCGGGTTCGTCGCCGGGATGTCCCCGATCGTGATCGGCGCGGTGGCCGCCGTGGCCTGCTACTTCGGCGTCTCCGTGAAGCCGAAGCTGGGCTACGACGACGCCATGGACGTGGTCGGCATCCACTTCGTGGCCGGCCTGGTGGGCTCGCTCCTGGTGGGCCTGTTCGCCGACCCCGTGTTCTTCGGCGGGGACTTCCTGGCGGGCCTGTTCCTGGGCGGCGGCACCAGGCTGTTCATGGCACAGCTGGTCGGCAACCTGGGGACCATCGCCTACTGCTTCATCGTCACGACCGTCATCGTCCGGGTGATCGATCGTGTGATCGGGGCCCGGGTCACCGAGGAGGCCGAAGCGAACGGACTCGACCTCTTCGAGCACGGCGAGTCGGCCTACTCGCCCGAGGAAGCGGAAGCCATCGTGCCCGCTCTCTCCGGCGCCGCAACCTCCTAGGCGGCAGAGGGCTGAAGGGGCGCCCGGGTGGTCTGCTGAGCCCGGGCGCCCCTTGCCATCCTCTCCGGGATGTGTCGGCGGCTGCGCCTACCCTCAGGAGGGTGAGCGAAGAGATCGCCTCCGCCCTGAGGGCCCGCCGGGAGCAGCTCGTCGCCGAGCTGGAGCGGCTGACCGAGCCGCCGGCCGAGGGGGCCACGGTCTCGTTCGGGAAGCGGGTCGGCGACGGGACCGCCGAGGCGGTGGAACGGCTGGCCACCACCGCGACGGCCCGGACCCTGGCCCAGTCGATCGCAGACATTGACCGGGCCCTGGAGAAGATTGCCGGGGGCACCTACGGGGTATGCGATCGGTGCGGGGGCCCCATCGCCCCGGCTCGCCTGGAGGCGCTCCCGGCCGCGTCCCGGTGCGTGTCCTGCGCCTGAGGGACGAATTCCCCTGGTGGAACCAGAAGGCCACCGTTAGCGTCTCAATTGGGACGAAAACCCCGACAAACGCCCTCTGACGCCCCCGGAAGAAAATCCCGCCGAACGGGAATCTCCGGCGACGAACAGGCGTTCGTGAGGATGAATGACTGTCATGAATCGGAACACGAAGGAAGCCATCACGTCGGACCACCTCGCCCTCTATCTGGACGAGATCAGCCGGCATGACCTCCTCACCGCCGACGAGGAGGTGCAGCTCGCCCAGGCCATCGAGGCGGGCAAGGAGGCGCGCGCCCGGCTGCAGGACGAGGGTCCTTTCGACCCCGACGAGCGTGCGCGTCTGCAGCGGCTGGTCCGTGAAGGCGAGAAGGCCCGACAGCGGTTCGTGGAGGCGAACCTCCGGCTGGTGGTGGCCAACGCCCGCCGCTACGCCGGCGGCAGCGTCTCGATGCTCGACCTCATCCAGGAGGGGAACCTCGGCCTGATCACCGCCGTCGAGCGCTTCGACTGGCGGAAGGGCTTCAAGTTCTCCACCTATGCGACCTGGTGGATCCGCCAGGCGATGCAGCGGGCCCAGGCCAACCTGAGCGACAACATCCGCGTCCCCACCGGGGTCTTCGAGATCATCCCCACGGTCCGTCGCTCCGCCGACGAGCTCCGCGGGAAGCTCGGCCGTGCCCCGACCTACGAGGAGATCGCCCAGGAGACGGGCCTCTCCGTTTCGGACGTGGAGCGGGCCTCCGCCGCGGTCAGCACCGTGGCCCTGGAGACCCCGATCGGTGAGGACGGCGCCGTGCTCGCCGACTTCATCGCCGACGAGGACGCCCAGGACACGGAGGCCGAGGTCGAGGCCAAGGTGCTCGAGGAGGCCGTCCGCAAGGCCCTCGCCGGGCTGCCCGGGACGCACCGGCGGGTGCTGGAGCTCCGCTTCGGCATGACCGGCGAGGCGCCGGCCACCGTCTCCTACATCGCCGCCGAGGTCGACATGCCGGAGCACCAGGTGCGCCAGCTGATCTCGGAGGCCACCAAGCAGCTGGCCGAGAAGCTCGCCTCCGTCGAAGAGCTCCGGGCCGCCTGAAGGCGGCCCGTCCCGTTTCGACCTCGCGCGGTCTGGCGCTCTGGTGACGCTGACGGCGGGAGACCCGCCGCCAGCCTCACCTCCCCGATCCCATCTCTCTCAGAACTGGGCTTCCTCGGTGCTGCCGACCAGGGCCAGGGTCGACGCCTGGCCGTTGGCCAGGGTCTGGCTCACCAGGTCGAAGTACCCGGCACCGACCTCACGCTGGTGGCGGGTGGCCGTGTAGCCCTCCGCCTCCATGGCGAACTCGCGGTTCTGCAGCTCGACGTACGCCGTCATCCCGGTGGCGGCATACCCCCTGGCCAGCTCGAACATCGAGGCGTTGAGGGCGTGGAACCCGGCCAGGGTGATGAACTGGAACTTGTACCCCATGGCCCCAAGCTCCTTCTGGAACCGGGCGATCGTGTCGGGATCGAGGTGCTTGGACCAGTTGAACGACGGCGAGCAGTTGTACGCCAGCATCTTCCCCGGGAACTCGGCGTGGACGGCCTCGGCGAACCGTGCGGCCTCCGCGAGGTCCGGGGTCTTGGTCTCGCACCAGAGCAGGTCGGCGTACGGGGCGTAGGCCAGGGCCCGGGCGATGGCCGGCTCCAGGCCGGGACGCACCCGGTAGAAGCCCTCGGGCGTCCGCTCCCCCGTGATGAACGGGCGGTCCCGCTCGTCGACGTCGGAGGTGATCAGCGTCGCCGACTCGGCGTCGGTGCGGGCGATGACCAGCGTCCGAACCCCCATCACGTCGGCGGCGAGACGGGCCGCCTGGAGGGCACGGATGTGCTGGCTGGTCGGCACGAGCACCTTGCCGCCCATGTGGCCGCACTTCTTTTCCGCGGCCAGCTGGTCCTCGAGGTGGATGGCAGCGGCGCCGGCCTCGATGAACTGCTTGGTGAGCTCGAAGACGTTGAGCGGGCCGCCGAACCCGGCCTCGGCATCGGCGATGATCGGGACGAACCAGTCGATCGAGGTGTCACCCTCCGACCAGTGGATCTGGTCCGCCCGGCGCAGGGCGTTGTTGATCCGCCGGACCAGCGCGGGGGCCGAGTTGGACGGGTACAGCGACTGGTCGGGGTAGACCTCCCCGGCCAGGTTGCCGTCGCCGGCCACCTGCCAGCCGGACAGGTAGATCGCCCGCAGGCCGGCCTTCACCATCTGGACCGCCTGGCCGCCGGTCAGGGCGCCGAGGGCGTTGACGTAGTCGGAGCCGCGCAGCTCCTCCCAGAGCTTCTCGGACATCCGGCGGGCGAGCGTGTGCTCTTCGGCGAGGCTGCCCCGCAGACGGATCACGTCCTCGGCCGTGTAGTCGCGCTCGATCCCCTCCCAGCGGGGATCGGTCGCCCACTCCCGGGCGAGCTCCTCGGCGGCGGTTCGAATGGGGTCCATGGTTCCGGTCTCCTCTCTCAGTCGATCATCTCGTAGGCGATGGGGGTCAGGAAGTCGACGAAGCGGTCGGACAGCGCCACCTCTTCGAAGACCTTCCGTGCTTCTTCCAGGCGGTCGGCGAAGGGCCCGCTCTCCTCCTTCTCGACCACCTCGGCTACCAGGCGGCGTACGAGCGTCTCGTCCACCATCTCGCCGTCTTCCGTCGTCACGCCGTGGCGGAGCCACTGCCACACCTGGGACCGGGAGATCTCTGCGGTGGCGGCGTCCTCCATGAGGTTGTCGAGGGCCACGGCGCCGGTGCCGCCCAGCCACGAGGACAGGTACCGGATGGCCACCGAGATGTTGCTGCGGAGGCCCTGCAGGGTGACGGTCCCGGGGAACTCCATGTCGAGCAGGTCGGCAGCCCCGACCCAGACGTCGTCGCGCCTGCGGTCGACCTGGTTCGGCCGGTCGCCCAGCACCCTGTCGAACTCGGCCATGGCCACCGGGACCAGGTCGGGGTGGGCCACCCAGGTGCCGTCGAAACCTGACCCGGCCTCGCGGGCCTTGTCCGCGGCGACCTCACGCAGGGCCCGCTCGGTGACGGCCTCGTCACGCCGGTTGGGGATGAAGGCCGACATGCCGCCGATGGCGTGAGCCCCGCGCCGGTGGCAGGTGGCGACCAGCAGGTCGCAGTAGGCCCGCATGAACGGGACCGTCATGGTCACCTGGGAGCGGTCCGGGAGGACGAACCCGGGGTGCTCCCGGAACTTCTTGATGAGCGAGAAGATGTAGTCCCAGCGCCCGGCGTTCAGCCCGGCGGCGTGCTCCCGGAGCTCGTAGAGGATCTCGTCCATCTCGAAGGCGGCGAGGATCGTCTCCACCAGGACGGTCGCCTTGATGGTCCCCCGCGGGATGCCCAGGCGGTCCTGCGCCCAGACGAACACGTCGTTCCAGAGCCGCGCCTCCTGGGCCGACTCCAGCTTCGGCAGGTAGAGGTAGGGGCCGGTGCCGGCGGCGATGGCCTCCCGGCCGCCGTGGAAGATGTAGAGGCCGAAGTCGAACAGCGACGCCGACATGGGGACGCCGTCGACCAGGAAGTGCTTCTCCACCAGGTGCCAGCCGCGGGGCCGGACCATGAGGACCGCCGGGCTCTCGCCCAGCTCGTAGACCCGGTCACCGGTGTCGATCCGGATCTCGCGCCGGTAGGCGTCGACGATGTTGACATGGCCCTCCATGAGGTTCGCCCAGGTGGGGCTGGTGGCGTCCTCGAAGTCGGCCATGAAGACCCGGGCGCCGGAGTTGAGGGCGTTGATCATCATCTTCCGGTCGACGGGCCCGGTGATCTCCACCCTGCGGTCCTGGAGCTCTTCGGGGACGGGGGCGATCGTCCAGCCCGCCTCCCGGATCTGCCTCGTGTCCTCCATGAAGTCCGGGGTCTCCCCGGCGTCGAGACGACGCTGCCGGGCCTCCCTGGCTTCGAGGACCCGGCCCACACGCCAGCCGAACTCGTGCGCCAGGTCCACCAGGAACGCCATCGCGTCCGGGGTCATCACCCTCCGCTCGGCGGCCGTGTCATCGAAGCGCTGCATAACCCTGCAGTGTTTTCCACCATTCCGGATGCGCAGCGAGTTGGTGAGGGATAAAGTTGCCCGATCTTTCGCAAGGAGCGAGGAATGAGTGAATCGACGGGGCTGGATCCGCTGGTCTTCGGGCGACGGCTGCGGTTCCACCGTAAGGCGGCGGGCCTGACGCTGGAGGACCTGGGCGAGCGCGTGGGGAAGCCCGCGCCCTATCTCTCCCTGGTGGAGAACGGGAAGAAGGAGCCGAGGCTCAGCCTGGTGATGCAGCTCGCCGCGGCGGTGGGCGTCGAGCCCGGCAAGCTGCTCGACCACACACCGCCCACGCGCCGGGACGCCCTGGAGGTCGAGCTGCTCCGCTTCCAGGAGACCTCCCTCTTCGAGTCCCTCGACCTGCCCGCGGTCAAGCCCGGCGCCAGGCTGGACAACACCACCCTCTCCTACATCGTCGGGCTGCAGCGGGCCCTCCGGGAGCGTTCCAGCCTCGACCAGGCGGGATCGGAGGAGGTGCGACGGGCCAACGGCGCGGTCCACGCGCTGCTCGCGGAGACCAAGGGGTACCTCCCCCATGTCGAGCAGGCGGCGGCCGAGGCGTTGAAGGCGTCGGGACACGAGGGGCCGGTCCCGTTCTCGTCCCGCAACCTGCTCGACCTCGCCGCCCATCTCGGGTTCGAGGTCGTCTCCATCCCGGACATGCCCGGGTTCGCCCGCTCGGTCATCGACACCAAGGCTGGCCGGGTCTACATCGCACAGCGAAACGAGCTGCGCACCCGCCAGGCCCGAAAGGCGCTGATCCAGACCTTCGGCGCCTTCATCCTCGGCCACGAGCCGGACCCCGACCTGGACACGTTCCTGCGTCAGCGCATGGAGGCCGCCTACTTCGCCGCCGCGGTGCTCATCCCGGAGGAGGCGGCGCTCGAGCACCTGCAGCAGGCCAGGAAGGACCGCGACATCGACGTCGAGGACCTCAAGGAGCTGTTCTACGTCTCCTACGAGATGGCGGCGTGGCGTCTGGCCAACCTGGCGCACCGCCACCTCGGCATCGCCTGCCACATAGTGGTCAGCGACGAGGTGGGGACGGTGATCAAGGGCATGGTCAACGACGGCGCCCCGGTCCCCCGCGACGAGCACGGCGGCATCGAGACGCAGCGACTCTGCCGCCGGTGGGGCTCACAGGTCACCTTCCGCTCCGAGGACCGGTTCGCCACCCACCGCCAGTACACGGACACCCCGGCGGGCACGTTCTTCTGCACCACCCACATCGAGGAGGGTCGGGTGCCGGTGCACGCCGTCACCCTGGGCGTGCCCTTCGATCAGGCACAGTGGTTCCGCGGGCGGGAGACGACCAACCGGGAGACCTCGACCTGCCCGGACCCGTTGTGCTGCCGGGTCCCGCCGCCCGACCTCGCCGGGAGGCACGCCGGCTCGGTGATCGTCCACGCCCGCTCGCAGCAGCGGATCCTGGGCCTGATGGCCCCGGACCCGTTCCCGGAGATGGACCTGGCCGAGGTCTACCGGGTGGTCGATCGCCACAGCCCCACCGGGGGCTGAGCCCGGGTTGACCGGGGCGTCGGACGGGTACCTGGAGGCATGAGCCCGCATGCGGTGGAGCCTTCGACGCGACCTCACGACGAGGCGGGCCTGGATGGGACCGACCGCTGGCTCCGCATCGCATCCCTGAGCGTCATCGTCGTCCTCGTCGGAGCGGGTCTCCTCGGCCTGCTCGGCCTGAGGGTCGGGACGGTCACTGCGGCCGGCGGCGGCCTCGAACTCGAGGTGCGGCATGCGAGCGTGACCAGGCCCGGGATCGCCACGCCGTTCGTGGTGAAGGTCTCCAGCAGCGATGGCTCACCCCTCCCCGCGCTGGTGACCATCCGGATCGACCGCTCCTACCTCGAGATCCTCGACGAGAACGGCATCGACCCCGACCCGACGACCAGCTTCCAGGACGAACGGTGGACCTGGTGGGGGTTCGCAGTCCCCGAGGGCGCGCAAGGGGTCCTCGTCGGGTTCGACGCCCGGCTCCAGCCCTCGTCCCAGGTGGGACGCCGGGGGACGGTGGCGGTCGAGGTCGACGGGCAGGAGGTCGTGTCGGCGGAGATCCTCACCGTGGTGATGCCGTGATGGAGGCCGCATGGACATTGTGATCCGGGCCACCGTCATCTACTGGTTCCTCTGGCTGATGGTCCGGGGCACCGGCAAGCGCTCCCTGGCCGAGCTCACTCCCCTCGACCTGATCCTGGTCGTCGTGATCGGCGACATGGTCCAGCAGGGCGTGAACCAGGAGGACATGTCGATCACGGGGGCGCTGCTGGCCGTGGCCGTGTTCGTCGGGTGGACCTTCCTGGCCGACTGGCTGAGCCGCCGCTCTCCGCGGGCAGGGAAGGTCCTCACCGGGGAGCCCGTGATCGTCCTCCAGGACGGCGAGCCCCTCTACGAGCGGCTGCGGCGGGAGAGGCTGACGGTCGAGGACCTCAAGGAGGCCGCCCGCCTCCAAGGCATCGCCAGCCTCCTCCAGATCCGTTACGCGGTGCTGGAGACCGACGGCCAGATCTCGTTCGTCGAGAAGAGCGAATAACCGCCGTCATGGCCCAGTTCGATTCCGGTAGAAAACGACCGGGAAGGAGCGACATGGGCCACACTGACCTCACGGCTGCCGTCGAGACCGAGGGCCGCCGGATGCTCGACGCGATCCGGCGGGACCCTGGCCGGACGGTCCCACAGTACCCGCAGTGGACGCTCGCCGACCTCGCCGCGCACATGGGCGGCATCCACGGCTTCGTGGCCGACGTCATCGGGTCGATGGCCCAGGAGCGGGTCCCCCGGCCCACCCTCCCCGAGGGCCGCGAGCCGATCGAGTGGGCCGAGGAGCAGCACGCCCGGGCCGTCGCCGCCCTCGGCGGAGCCGATCCGTCCGCACCGGTGTGGGGCTTCAGCACCAACTCCAACGTGGACCGGTGGGCCCGACGCATGGTCGTGGAGACCGGGGTGCATCGCTGGGACGCCGAGCTCCCCTTCGACGAGCCCGAGCCGCTGCCCGAACTGGTGGCGGTCACCGCCCTCGACGAGTTCCCCGAGATGTGGATGCGTTTCGTGCCCGAGGGCACGCCGACCCTGGAAGCCCGCGTCGTCGACCTCGGCCGGTCATGGGTGTACGGGGCCGGCGAGCCCGAGCTCACGGTCGAGGGGACCGCCTCGGACGTCTACCTGGCACTGATGATGCGCCCATCGCCGGTGGCCCTTCCGGCGAAGTGGGTCTCGGCCTGTGCCGCCCTCCCCCCGCCTCCCGACCTCGGCTGACGGGGCATCCGCCGCGCCGGGGGCGTAGCCTTCCGGAGATGCTGCTGGAGCGGGATGGGCTGCTCGAAAGGCTCTCAGGCCGGCTCGCGGAGGCCGCAGTCGGACACGGCTCGCTCGTCCTCGTCGCCGGGGAGGCCGGCGCCGGGAAGACCAGCCTGATCCGGGCCTTCACGGATTCCCTCGACGACACCGCGCTGGTGCTCGTCGGCGCCTGCGACCCCCTGACCACGCCCCGCCCGCTGAGCCCGGTCCGCGACTTCGCCGACCAGCTCCCCGGCCTGGACCTGGACCGCGAGTCCATCGACGTCTTCTCCGACGTGCTCGACCGAGTGCGGCACACCAAGCGGCCGGTGGTCATGGTGGTCGAGGACATCCACTGGGCCGACGCCGCCACCCTCGACTTCCTCCGCTATATGGGCCGGCGCGTCGCCGAGTCGAAGGCCGTGATCGTGTGCACCTACCGGGACGACGAGGTCACCGGAAGCCATCCGACCAGGGGGGTACTCGGCCAGCTGTTCCCCCTCCGATCCACGCACCGGCTCGAGGTCCCGCCTCTGAGCATCGAGGCGATTAGGCATCTCGCCGCGGACAGCGCCATCGAGCCCGAGCAGCTGATGCGCCTCACCGACGGCAACGCCTTCTTCGTCACCGAGGTCCTCGCCGCTGGCGGCGGCCTCCCGGCCAGCGTTCAGGACGCCGTGATCGCCCGGGTGGGCCAGCTCCCCGACGGCGCCCGGAAGGTCGTCGATGGAGTGTCGGTCGCGCCCCGATCCCTCGAGATCCCCCTGGCGGCGGCCATCGCGGGGGTGAGCCTCGAAGAGGTCGACACGGCCGTCGGGGCCGGAGTCCTGGTCGAAGACGGGCAGAGCGTGCGGTTCCGCCACGAGCTGGCCAGGGCCGCCGTGGAGGAGTCGCTTCCCCCGGCCCGCCGGCTCGGCCTCCATCTCCGGATGATCGAGATCCTCCAGGAGCAAGGCTCCCGCGACCTGGCCCGGATCACCCACCACGCCATCAGGGCGGGCCGGGGAGACCTGATCGTGGAGTACGCCCCCGCGGCCGGCGACGACGCGGTCCGCCGGGGGGCGCGGAGAGAGGCGGTGGCCTTCTATCGAGCGGCCCTCAGGTACGCCCACACCCTCGGCACCGAGCCCAGCGCCCGACTGCGCGTCAAGCTCGCCACCGAGCTGCGGAACCTCGACCGGCCCGAGGAGGCGGTGGCGGAGCTCGAGCAGGCGATCGCCGACCTGCGCGGCATCGACCACCCGCGTGCGCTCGCCGAGGCCCTGGGTCAGTTGCAGGCCGCCCTCTGGTACCTGCGCCGCTACGACGAGGGGTGGGACGCGATGAACGAGGCGCTGGAGCTGTTGCGCGCGGACGGGCCGTCGGAGACCCTCGGCTTCAACCTGTACCGGGTGGCGCACCACCACATGCTCTCGCGTCACGCCGCGCCCGCATTCGAGGCGATCGCCGAAGCGCGCCGGGTCGGCGAGCAGGTCGGAAGCGACACTGTCCGGTGGCTGGCCGGGATGATGGAGGGAACCATCCACATCGTGGTCGGGGATCCCGACCGCGGGGTCGCCCTCCTCGAGGAGGCGGGGGCAAAGGCCGAGCGGGATGGGAATCACGCCTTCGCCAGCAGCGCCTGGGGCATGCTCGGCACAGGTGGCGGCGAGGCGAGGCGGTACGAGATGGCCATCCAAGCGCTCGAGCGGGGCATCGACGTGGGACTGGCGACCGACCAGGACTACACGTCTCGTACAACCGATCCTGGCTCGCCCGCATCGCATTCGAGCAGGGTCGCTGGGACGACGCGGTCGCCTACGCCGAGCTCGTCGCCCGCACCACCCTGCAACGGCAGGGGATCGCGTTCCTCAC
>QGUS01000214.1 GCA_003242515.1 Actinomycetota bacterium | reverse complement strand
CTCCGCCGTGATCATCGCCCGGCCCGCGGTGATCCTCATCGGTCTCGGCTTGATGCTCGCGGGCATGGGCTTCAAGGTGTCGGCCGCGCCGTTCCACGCCTGGGCGCCCGACGTCTACCAGGGCGCACCCGCCGGCATAGTCGGCTACATGGCCGGCGTCGCCAAGGTCGCCGGGTTCATCACCATGGCACGGATCTTCGTGACGGGGCTCATCGAGTATCAGGCGTCCTGGGCGCCGGTCGTCTCGGTGGTGGCCGCCCTGTCGATGGTCATCGGCTCGGTCGTCGCCCTGGCGCAGACCGACGTCCGGAGGATGCTGGCCTACTCCGGCGTGGCCCACGCCGGCTTCGCCCTCACCGGCATCGTGGCCGGCCAAACGGACGGTGTGCTCTTCTACGTGGTCGCCTACGCGGTGCAGCTCATCGGCGGCTTCGCGGTGATCTCGGCGGTCAGCGGTCCGGAGGGGTCCGGCTCCGACCTCTCCGCCTACCGGGGCCTGTGGAAGAGGAACCCGGGGCTCGCCGCCGGTTTCGCCCTGCTGCTCTTCGGCATGGCGGGCATCCCCCTCACCTCGGGGTTCGTGGCCAAGTTCGGCGTCTTCAGCGAGGTCTGGGGCTCCCAGCCCTGGCTGGTGATCCTCGGCGTGATCGCGTCCGTGGTCACCCTCGCCTTCTACCTGCGGATCACGGTGACCATGTACATGGAGGGAGACGAGGGCGAGACGGTCGTCGCCCGCACTCCGACCCGCTGGGTGGTCTGGATCGCGGTCGCCCTGACGATCCTGTGGGGCGTCCTGCCCGGGTCCCTCCTCTCGGTCGTCGCCGATGCGTTCTCGCTCTAGGCGGGCCGCGGCGTCACTGGCGCTCTCCGCAGTCCTCTCCTTCCTCGCCCTGCCCGCCCTGGCGGCCGAGACCCACAGTGCCGACGTGGGGCTGGTGCCCCGGGGTCACGTCATCCACGACGACCTCTACACCGCGGCGCTGACGGTCATCGTCTCCGGCACCGTGGAGGGCGACCTGATCGCCGCCGCGGCCGACCGGGTGATCATCGACGGCGTGGTCGAGGGGTCGGTCACCGCACTGGCTCCCGAGGTGATCGTCACCGGGCGGGTCGGCGGGGCGCTTCGTGCGTCCGGCGGGTCGGTGACCGTGGTCGGCGAGATCGCCGGGGACGTGGTCGCCGCCACCTGGACGCTCACCTTCGGCCAGGAGGCGACGGTGGGGGGAGAGGTCCTCTACTGGGGACGGAGGCTGTCGTTCGCGGGGACCGTGTCGGGCGACATCCGTGGCTCGGCGTCACGGGTGGAGCTGGCCGGCACGGTGGGGCGCAACGTGGAGGTCTCCGCAGGCCGGTTGGCCGTGACCGGCCCGCTGCGGGTGGAGGGCGACCTGGGCTACCGGTCCCGGGTCGAGGCCTCGGGTCTCGATCAGGCCGACGTGGCCGGCGTGGTGGTGCGGAGGACCGAGCTGCCGCCGAACATCAGGGTCCGGGCGGTGCGGGTCATGGCCCGGATGGTGGCCGCGGTGATGATCGCCATCGTCGCGGTGACCGTGGTGTGGTGCTGGCCCGACGCCACGGCGAGGGCCGCACGGCGGGTGAGGTCGCCGCGGTCTCTCCTGGTGGGTCTCCTGGTGGCGCTGGCCCCGGTGTTCCTGATCGGGCTCGGCTGGCTGGTGCTGCGCTTCGCCCCGAGGTCGGCGGCGCTCCCGTTCATGCTGGTGCTGGCGCCGTTGGTGGTCGCCGTCGTGGCGCTCCTGGGATTCGCCGCCCTGGTCTCGTTCGTCCCGGTGTCCGCGGCCCTGGGGTCGAGGCTGTTCCGGGGTCTCGGACCCTGGGGTGCCACCCTCGGCGGGGCGATTGTGCTGGGGCTGATCCTCCTGGTCCCCCGCGTCGGGTGGCTGGTCCCCCTGGTCGTCTTCCCCCTCGGCCTGGGGTCGTGGCTGACGATGCGTCAGCCCACGGCGACCGACTCGGGATCGTCCTGATCCGAGTCCTGCGGGTCGTCCATGCGAGGCTCGGGTCGTACCGCCTCGATGTGGACCATCCCGCATTTCATGCAGACGGTTCGGATCAGGCCGTAGTTGTGAGTCGTGATCGACTCCTCGTGGTCACACGGCTTCGAGCGCCCCAGCAGGTTCAGCATCAGTTTCCCTTCGTGAATCGATGTACAAGGGTCATATCGACCGGGGGGCGGATTTGTTTGTGGGTCATCTGACCTAAGTCCGGAAGGACTAGTCAGATGCACGGAGGGCGCCGCCGGGCTTAACGTCATGGTGATGCAGGTGCAGGACCGTCTCGGCCGGCCGCTCCGGGATCTCCGGATCTCGGTCACCGACCGCTGCAACTTCCGCTGCACCTACTGCATGCCCAAGGAGGTGTTCGGCCCCGACCACCGCTTCCTGCCCCGGGACCAGCTGCTCGGCTTCGAGGAGATGGTCACCGTGGTCCGGGCCTTCGTGGAACGGGGAGTCACCAAGGTGCGGATCACCGGGGGAGAGCCGCTGCTCCGCAAGGGCATCGAGAAGCTGGTCGGGATGGTCGCCGCCATCGACGGCGTGGAGGACCTGACCCTCACCACCAACGGTTCGCTGCTCGCCCGCAAGGCGGAGGCCCTGGCCGCCGCCGGGTTGCGCCGGGTGACGGTCAGCCTCGACGCCCTGGACGATCCCACCTTCATGGCGATGAACGACGTCGGCTTCCCGGTGTCCGCGGTCCTGGAGGCGATCGACGCCGCCGCGGCCGCCGGACTCGGCCCCGTGAAGGTCAACTGCGTCGTGAAGCGGGGCGTCAACGAGCACGCCGTGCTCGACATGGCCCGCCACTTCCGGGGCACCGGCCACATCGTCCGCTTCATCGAGTTCATGGACGTCGGGAGCACCAACGGGTGGCGGATGGACGACGTGCTGCCCGCCTCGGAGATCCTCGAGACCATCCACCGGGAGTTCCCGCTGGTGGAGATCCCGCCCAACTACCCGGGCGAGGTGGCGACCCGGTACCGGTACGCCGACGGGGCGGGGGAGATCGGGGTGATCGCCTCCGTGACCCGGCCGTTCTGCGGGACCTGCACCCGGGCCCGGGTGTCCGCCGAGGGCGTGCTCTACACCTGCCTTTTCGCCGTCGCCGGCACCGACCTGCGGGGGCCGTTGCGTGCCGGCGAGGACGTGGGGGAGATCATCGACCGGGTGTGGGCCTCACGGGCGGACCGGTACTCGGAGATACGCACGGCCAACACGCCCCGCCGCCGGATCCCGGTGGAGATGTCCTACATCGGCGGCTGATCGCAAGGGGTACCGCTACGACGACGTCGTCGTGGCGGCGGCCCGGCGGGCGCCGGAGGCCACCTTGTACCCGGCGAAGATCAGCGACGCCGCCAGGAACAGCGAGATGGAGAACCAGGCGGCCTCGCCGAAGGCGAGGTTGGTGCCGCCCAGCGAGGCGGCCAGCGTGCCCAGCAGGATCAGGAAGCTGCCCCAGACGACTCTGGGGGCGGTCTTCCGGAACCGGATGATGCTCACCAGGGCCAGCACGATGATGATCGTGGCGCCCATGCCACCGCCGATGGCGGCGAACAGACGGGGACCGAATCCGCTGGCGAACATGTCGTGGGGGATCCCCTTGGCGGGCAGCTCCTTCTGGAACGCCGTGGTCGCCACCAGGGTCACCGAGATCGCCGAGAAGGCTCCCAGCAGCACCGTCATAATGTGGCCGGCCCGCTTCCCGCCCACCAGGAACATCGACCCCAGGGCCAGGAGGGGGGTTGTGAGGAGCGCCCCGAAAAAGACAAAACACGGG
>QGUS01000213.1 GCA_003242515.1 Actinomycetota bacterium | reverse complement strand
GTAGATCTTCGGGAGCGTTAGATTTTTTTAAAGGACACCCCCCCGGTCATCGGTGCCCTGGCTCCCCCCCGGGGGCGCGGCCGCTACCCGGGCTACATGGGCTCCGTGTTCGCCGCGTCGTCGGTCGGCGGCCCGCTGATCGGCGGGTTCATCGTCGACAACCTCGACTGGCGGTGGGTCTTCTTCGTGAACCTCCCCATCGGCATCCTCGCCATGGCCGCCACCGCCCGGTTCCTGCGTCTGCCGGTGCAGCGCAGGGAGCACAAGATCGACTACGCGGGCGCCGCGCTGCTGGTCGCCGGCGTGACCGCCCTGCTGCTCGTCACCGTCTGGGGCGGTTCCGAGTACGAGTGGGGCTCGCCCCAGATCATCGCGCTCTCCGTTGCCGCCGCGGTCCTCCTGACCCTGTTCGTTTTCCAGGAGAGCCGGGCACCCGAGCCGATCCTGCCGCTGCGGCTGTTCCGCAACCGGACCTTCGTGATCACTTCGACCACGGGGTTCATCCTCGGCCTGGCCATGTTCGGGTCGATCGTGTTCCTCCCGCTGTTCCTGCAGGCGGTGATCGGGGTCACCCCGACGCATTCGGGTCTCCTGCTGGTGCCCCTGATGGCCGGCATCCTCACCTCGTCGATCATCTCGGGGCGCCGCATCTCCGCCTACGGCCGGTACAAGAAGTACCCGGTCGCGGGATTGGCGATCGCCGCGGTGGGGCTGTTCCTGCTCTCCACCATGGACACCGGGACGAGCCTCGTCATCTCGTCGCTCTACATGGTGATCCTCGGCACGGGCATGGGCCTCACCATGCAGGTCCTCGTGATCGCCGTGCAGAACGCCGTCGAGGTGCACGACCTCGGCGTCGCCACCTCGTCGCAGGCGTTCTTCCGCTCCCTCGGCGGCTCGTTCGGGACCGCCCTGTTCGGCGCCGTGATGGGCAGCCGTCTGGCCACCGCGCTCGCCGGCCGCCTGCCGGATGCCGGGAGCATCGGCGTCGGCGACCTCACCGGGAGCCCGGAGATGATCCGGGCGCTCCCCGATGCGCTCCGCATCCCCGTCATCGAGTCCCTCGCCGAGGCCGTCACGGCTTCCTTCACGGTCGCCGTCCCGTTCGCCGTCGCCGCCCTGGCGATGATCGTCTTCATGCCCGAGCTGCCGCTCCGGGACCAAGCCCACGTCTCGTCCGCTCCGGTCGAGCTCTGATCGAAACGGCCCGACCCCTTGACAGGGGTCGGCCGTCGCCATAATCTACAACCAAATGGTTGTAGATCAGCGATTCGGGCTCACCGACGAGGAGGTCGACCGGATCTTCCACGCGCTGGCGGATGCGACCCGCAGAGACATCCTCCGCCGGTCGCTGGAAGCTCCCCTCAGCGTCTCCGAGCTCGCCGCCTTCTACGACATGTCGTTCGCCGCGGTGCAGAAGCACGTGGCGGTCCTGGAAGGAGCCGGTCTCGTGACCAAGGAGCCCGACGGAAGGAAGCGGCTGGTCCACGGGAACCCCGAGACCCTCGCCAAGGCCCAGGCCCTCATGGAGGAGTACGAGGCCATCTGGCGGAGCCGGGTCGAGAGGCTCGAGGCGCTGCTCAGCGAAGACCGATAGGAGACCCCAATGCCCATCACCTCAGTAACCAAGAACCTCGACGACCTCACCATGACCGTGGTCGCGGAGTTCCCCGTCCCGGTGGAACGCCTCTGGGACGCGTACGCCGACCCGCGCCAGATCGAGAGATTCTGGGGCCCCGTGGAGTGGCCGGCGACCTTCTACCGCCACGACATGTATCCCGGTGGCCGCTCCCACTACGCGATGCGGGGCCCCAACGGCGAGATCTCGGCCGGGTACTGGGAGTTCCTCGCCGTGGAGCGCCCCCATCGGTTCGAGGTGATCGACGGCTTCGCCGACGAGGACGGCAACCCCACGGACGAGTTCCCGCCGATGCGCATTGAGTTCCGCTTCGAGCCGACGGAAACGGGGTCCCGCCTCGTCACCACGACCTACTTCACCTCCCTGGAGGTGGTCGAGAAGATGCTCGAGATGGGCATGGAGGAGGGGATGCGCTCGGCGATGTCCCAGATCGACCAGGTGGTCGCCGACCTCGCCGCCGCGGCGGCCGAGCGGGCAACGGAGATCCAGATCCTCAGCGCAACCAAGATCCGAACCCCCCGGATATTCCGGGGCACCGGGGACCAGTCTGGCAGGCGCATGTCGACCCCGACCTGATGCGCCGCTGGCTGCTCGGCCCGGACGGCTGGACCATGCCCGTGTGCGAGGTCGGGTCTCGGCCGGGCGAGCAGAACCGCCAGGTCTGGGAGAACGCGGAGACCGGCGAGAGCTTCGGCTTCGAGGGCGAGGTCCTCGAGGCGGATGCGCCCCACCGCCTGGTCACGACCGAGAAGATGATCGGGATGGACACCCCGCCGTCGGTCAACGACATGACCCTCCGCCCGGTGGAAGGCGGGACGCTGCTCACCATCGTCATCACCTACCCGTCGCAGGAGGTGCGCGACATGGTCATCGCCACGGACATGGGCGACGGCATGGAGATGAGCTACCAGCGCCTGGAGCGCGAAGTGCTCGCCGTCCTCTGATCCAGCCGGATCCGGCAGACGCGAGGGGCTGCTCCGGCAGCCCCTCGCCCGTTTCGAGGCACCACCCGGAGGTGAGTCATGACCCCTGTCCCTTCAAGCGCGGACCTCGCGCCGCCGATCATCATTCCTGTGAGGCTCCAACCCGTGACGGCTCTGCGGCGTGTCCACCCGGGCTGGTGGATGGTGGCGGTGGCGGTCGCCCTGGTCCTCGGATGGGGCGCCGTCAACTGGGCCGGTGGGACCCACACCGCACTCCCCCACATCATGTACGTCCCGATCGTGGTGGCGGCCCTGATGGGCGGCCTCCGGTCGGGAGCCGTCGCCGGGATCGTGGCCGGGCTGCTGCTCGGTCCGCTGACGCCCCTCGACACGGCCACCGGCGAGCCGCAGACGACCGCGGGCTGGCTCACGCGGATGGCGTTCTTCGTCGTCATCGGCATTCTGGTCGGTGAGGGCCGCCGGCGGCTGCTGCGGATGGAGATGACCCGTCAGAAGTTCATCTCCGCGGTGGCGCACGAGGTGCGCACTCCCCTGTCGGCGATCCTCGGGTTCTCCCAGATCATCGAGGAGCGTCACGACGAGCTACCGGAGTCAGAGCTCAGGGAGTTCGCCCAGGTGATCACCAGGGAGGTGGCGGAGCTCCAGGACATCATCGAGGGCTACATCGTGGCCGCACGGCTCGACGACAGCGCCCTCGTCTTCGAGCCCCGTCCGATCGAGCTCGACGGGGTCGTCGCCCACGCCGTCCAGCTCATGCCGAGCCCGATAGTCGAGTCCAGGGTGAAGCTGGACCTTCAGCCCGTGCGATGCTGGGCCGACCCCGTCCGGGTCCGGCAGGCGATCCGGGCGCTCATCGGCCACTGCCTCACCTATCTCGACGGGCACGTGGTCCTCCACACCCGGCGGGACCGGAGGACCGCCGTGGTGGTGGCCCGGTACGACGCCCCGATGCGGCGCGACGACATCAGAGAGGGACTGGACCCGGTGGGCAGGCTGCGGGTCGCCGGGAGCCGCCCGCACCCGGTCGGCATGGGCCTGGCCACGGCGGCACGCCTCGCCGAGCTCATGGGCGGGAAGCTGTCCCACCGGCGGGACCGGTCGTCGAGCATCTTCGCGCTCCACCCGCCCGGCCCCGGACAGAGCTGCGCGGCCGCCGGGGGAAAGTCAACCCCCGAAGCGGCCGTTGCCTGCGCCACGCGGACCGTCCTGGTG